>JAOPVF010000373.1 GCA_025963195.1 Mycobacterium sp.
TACGACATCTTTTAGAAGAAACAGGACGGTGCGGTCAAGATCATGCTCAGGCTGTGATTTAGCTCAGCCCGCTCCGGTGAACTCCATACCTCTTCGACGGCTACTGGTCACAGTAGTCCGTCACGAAACACGCCGGTAACAGCAAGCTTTGGTGTGGACGGGACGAGGGGAAGTTCTTCTCGAGAACCGGTTTGGTGAATCATCTTAAGGGTATTCGCGCCGCCATGACTTCTCCGGGCGCCGCCTTCAACGTGCTGGTGTGGCACGTGCACGGCTCCTGGATGGATGCGTTCGTCGGCGGCCGGCACAGCTACTTGGTGCCGAACACCGGCGACGACCGCGGGCGCGGACTGTGCGGACGCGACTGGCCGAACGCGCAGGAGGTGTCGGCCGACGATCTCGCCGAACGACAGGTCGACGCGGTGGTCCTGCAGCGCCGGGAGGAACTGGGCCTAGCTGCCGAGTGGCTGCACCGGCGTCCCGGGACCGATGTCCCGGCCGTGTACGTCGAACACAATGCGCCGCGGCCCCACCCGGTCGACAGCGTCCATCCGATGGGCGATCGCACCGACATCCCGGTGGTCCACGTCACCGACTTCAACCAGCTGATGTGGGACAACGGATCGGCGCCCACCCGGGTGATCAACCACGGCGTGCCCGACCCCGGGCAGCTCTACGTCGGTGACCTCTCGGCGGCGGCCACGATGATCAACGAACCGGTGCGGCGATGGCGAACGGTCGGCGCCGATCTTCTGGCCCCGCTGAGCCGCCACGTCCCCATCGACGTGTGGGGTATCGGCACCGAGGACCTGAACGCGGCGCCACACCGCGTGGAACGCGTCGTCGGCCGGGGTGACCTGCCGTCGCCGCGGCTGATGAAGGAAGTGGCGCGGCGGCGGGTGTATCTGCATACCGCGCGGTGGACGTCACTCGGGTTGTCGCTTCTGGAGGCGATGTTCCTGGGCATGCCCATCGTGGCTGTGGCCTCCACCATGACGCCACTGGTGGTCCCGCCCGAGGCCGGCGTGGTCAGCGCGGACCTGACGACCCTCGCACTGGCCGTCGAGGCGTTCTGCGTCGATCACGGATCGGCGGTGGCGGCGGGCAAGGCCGCACGTGAATACGCGACGGCACATTTCGGCGTGGACCGATTCCATGCCGAATGGGATCGACTGATCGAGGAGGTGTGCACATGACGGCGACGGCAATGCGGAAGACGGTTCCACTGCGGATCGCGATGGTATCCGAGCACGCCAGCCCGTTGGCCCACCTTGGGGGCGTCGACGCGGGTGGGCAGAACGTGGCGGTGGCGGAGCTGTCCGCGGCGTTGGCGCGGCGCGGACACGAGGTCGTGGTCTACACCCGCCGCGACGACCCCGATCTGCCGGATCGGGTCGACACCGAGAAGGGCTACGCGGTGGTCCACGTGCCTGCCGGTCCGGCATGCGGGCTGCCCAAGGACGAACTGCTGCAGTACATGGGGACGTTCGGCCGATTCCTCGGAATGAACTGGTACGACTGGCGGCCCGACGTGGTGCACGCCCACTTCTGGATGTCGGGTCTGGCGACCATGCCGGCCGCCGCGATGCACGACGTCCCGGCGGTGCAGACCTTTCACGCGCTCGGGGTGGTCAAGCGGATGCACCAAGGGGTGGACGACACCAGCCCCGACGACCGGATCCGGCTGGAGACGCTCATCGCCCGCAAGACCGACTGGGTCGCCGCCACCTGCTCCGACGAGGTCAACGAACTGGTCCGCATGGGTCGGCCCCGCTCCGCCATCTCCGTTGTGCCGTGCGGCGTGGACGTCGACGAATTCACCCCCCGTGGACCAACGGCGCCGCGTGGGAAGCCACACCGCATCGTGTCGGTGGGAAGGCTGGTGCCGCGCAAGGGTTTCGACACGATGATCCGTGCGATGCGTCTCATCCCCGACGCGGAACTGGTCATCGTCGGCGGCCCCGACAAGTCCGAACTCGACGACGACGCGGAGGCGATGCGGCTGCAACAGCTCGCCGCGCGGATGGGTGTCGCAGACCGGGTGCACCTCTACGGCTCGGTAGGCCGCGAGGAGATGCCGATGCTGCTGCGTTCGGCCGACGTGGTCGCCGCGACCCCGTGGTACGAGCCGTTCGGGATCGTGCCACTGGAAGCGATGGCGTGTGGTGTGCCCGTGGTCGCCTCGGCCGTGGGCGGCATGCTCGACACCGTCGTCGATGACGCCACGGGACGACTAGTGCCGCCGAAGGACTTCCGCGCGCTCGCCGCCGCGATCAATCCGATTCTGTTGGACAAGCGGTTTCGGGCCACCCTCGGCGCTGCCGGCCGCAGGCGGGTCTGCGCGCGCTACACGTGGGACAAGGTGGCTGACGACACCGTCGAGGTCTACCGCCACCTGGCGGAAGCGGGTCATCGCGTTCCTGCGGCCAGACCACGGTGCGCGCGGCCAGGACGAGTCGTCCCGTGATCCGTTGTCGACCACCACGATCGGGCTATCAGTGGTTTCCAGCGGCCGCTCCACCACCGCGACGAGTTCCGCGCAGCGGTCGCGGGTGGCAATGACGAAAGAGGTGAGTGACTCCGTGGCCATGACCGATGCCTCTCCCCCAAGGCCATCCCGCCAAACCCGGTTTCAGGGTGAGTCGGCGGGTTACCGCTCGTCGGTGTCCCGACTCTCCCGCATCCTCGTCACCGGAGGCAGTGGCTTCCTTGGCGTTCACCTGTGCGCATCCCTGCTCGACCGCGGCGCCGAGGAAGTGGTCTGCGTCGACGACCTGTCCACCAGTGCACCTGCGGCACACACGCGACTCGACGGATGGCCCGGCTACCGGTTCATCCGGCACGACATCAGCGAGCCGCTACCGCCGGAGTGGAGCGACAAGACGTTCGACACGGTGTTTCATCTGGCGTCGCCTGCCTCACCGGTGGACTACCTGCGGATGCCGACCGCGACCCTTCGGGCCGGTGCCAACGGCACCGCCGTCGCACTCGACGTCGCGGAGCGGTGTGGGGCGCGATTCGTGCTGGCGTCGACCAGCGAGGTCTACGGCGATCCGTTGGAGCATCCGCAGCAAGAAGGCTACTGGGGCAACGTCAATCCCATCGGACCGCGCAGCGTCTACGACGAGGCCAAGCGGTATGCCGAGGCGTTGACCTTCGCCTATTTCCGTGAGCGCGGCGTGTCGATCGGCGTGGCGCGGATCTTCAACACCTACGGCCCGCACATGCGCGCCGACGACGGCCGGGCGGTGCCCGCGTTCTGTAGTCAGGCCCTTAGCGGAGAACCGATCACCGTGGCGGGGACGGGCAACCAGACGCGCTCGCTGTGTTACGTCGACGACACGGTCGGCGGCCTGATCGCGCTGGCGCTAAGCGACTTCGAGGGACCGGTGAACATCGGCAACCCCGAGGAACTGTCGGTGCTGCGCATCGCGGAGCTGATCCGCGACCTGGCAGGAAGCGACTCGCCGATCGTGTTCGTGCCCACCCCTACCGACGATCCGCAGCGGCGGTGCCCCGACATCACGTTGGCGCGCGAGCGTCTGGGCTGGTCGCCCTCGGTGAATTACGTCGACGGCCTGGCCGCCACCGTCGAGTGGTTACGGGTCGGTTCCAATCATCCAACGTCCGCACCGGCAGGAGGCCGCTGATGCGAATCCTGGGAATCAATGCGGTGTTTCACGATCCGGCCGCCGCCCTGATCGTAGACGGTCAGGTGGTGGCCGCCGCGGAAGAGGAGCGGTTCAGCCGTCGCAAGCACGGCAAGCAGGCGGTGCCGTTCTCGACGTGGGAACTGCCGACCGCCGCCGCGAAGTGGTGCCTGGCCGATGCGGGTCTCGAGCCGTCCGACATCGACGCGGTCGGCTACTCGTACGACCCGACGCTGATGGAGGGCCAGCCGGAAGACCTGCCCGGTCTCGACGCGCAATGGGAGTACCTGCGCACGCTGTATGCCCAACGCGCACCCAGTTTCCTGGCCACGGCGCTGCCCGGTCTCGACCCGGCCGTCGTGCGGCACGTGCGCCACCACGTCGCGCACGCCGCGTCGACCGCACTGGCGTCACCTCGACCCGACGCCGCCGTGCTGGTGGTCGACGGCCGCGGGGAACGCTCGTCGATGTTGTCCGGCGTGTACCGGGACAACAAACTGGACGTACTGGCGTCGCAGTCGCTGCCGCACTCGCTGGGCCTGCTGTACGAAGACCTCACGCAGCACCTGGGTTTCAAGCGGTCCAGCGACGAGTACAAGGTGATGGCGATGGGCTCCTACGGTCGCCCACGCTTCGCCGACTACCTGCGTGCACGCGTATACGCCTGCGACGATGGAGGATTCCGGACCGAACCGATCGACTGGGAATCGTTGGCGCCACCTCGGCGTCCGACGCCCACCGACCAGATCTCCGCGTTGGCCCGCCCGGAGGAGGTGCACGCCGACCTCGCGTGCAGTGTCCAGCTGGTCGTCGAGGAGGTGCTGCTGGACCTGGTGGCGTGGCTGCGGGAACTCGTCGACACCGATCAGCTCTGTCTGGCAGGGGGCGTCGCACTCAATTGCGTTGCCAACACCCGGATCCATGCCGAGAGCGGCTTCGAAAACCTGTGGGTGCAGCCCGCCGCAGGTGACTCCGGCACCGCGCTTGGCGCCGCGCTCGCGGTGGCCGCCGAACTGGGGGAACCCATCACTCCGATGCCGTCGGCGCAACTGGGCCGCGGCTGGAGCGATGAACAGATCGCGGCCGTGCTCGACGACGCAGCCATCCGCTACGAGCGGCCCCGCGATTTGGCCATCGCAGTCGGTGACGCGCTTGCCGACAACCAGCTGATCGGCTGGTTCCAGGGCCGGTCGGAGTTCGGGCCACGCGCGCTTGGCGGGCGCTCACTGCTCGCCGACCCGCGCCGTCTCGACAACCTCGAGCGGCTCAACATCGTCAAGGGCCGCGAGCAGTTTCGCCCCGTCGCCCCGATGGTGCTCGCCGACCGGGCCGCCGAGATCTTCACCAGGGGACCGCTTCCCAGCCCGCACATGCTGTTCGTGCACGACGTCGTCGAGTCGTGGCGTGACCGGATCCCTGCCGTCACCCACATCGACGGCACCGCGCGAATCCAGACCGTGGAACCGGCGCAGACACCGCTGTACGGCACCATCGCCCGCTTCGCCGAGCTGACCGGCGTGCCCGTGATCGTGAACACCAGCTTCAACACGGCCGGACGCCCCATGGTCGACAGCCCGCGCGACGCGCTCGAGTGCTTCGGCAGTTCGCCCATCGACGTGCTGGCCATCGGCCCCTACCTGGTACGGCGGCCGCGATGAAGCTGGACTGCGCCATCGTCGTGCCGACCATCGGCCGGGAGTCGTTGCAGCGCTTGCTGTCCGCGCTGGATCAGGAAGCGCTGGATCAGGAAGCGCTCGAGTGCGTCGTCGTCGACGACCGTGCCGATCCGCGACCGCCGCTGGTGCTGGAGACCCGGCTGCCGGTCACGCTGTTGCGCAGCGGCGGACGTGGGCCCGCCGCCGCCCGTAACGTCGGGTGGCGCGCCACCACCACCCGTTGGGTCGCGTTCCTCGACGACGACGTGGTGCCGCAGCCGGGCTGGCTGTCGCGCCTCGCCGGCGACCTGACCGCTGCTGAAGCCGTGCGTGCGGCGGGGTCGCAGGGCGTCTTGGAGGTACCCTCCTCGACGGAACGGCGCAGCACCGACGACGAGCGCAGGACTCAACGGCTATTTACTGCCCGGTGGATCACGGCCGACATGGCGTACCGGCGCGACGTGCTGGTCGCCGCCGGCGGCTTCGACGAGCGGTTCCCCCGCGCGTACCGCGAGGATTCCGACTTGGCGCTGCGGATCGTCTCGTCCGGCCATCGCATCATCGGCGGCGCCCGTCGCACCTCGCATCCCATCGCGTCCTCGACGGCGATGAGCAGCGTCCGCGCTCAGATCGGCAACCGCGACAACGCGTTGATGCGGCGCAAGTTCGGCCCCGGCTGGCGACGCCGGATCGGGGAGGGGCCCGGCCGGATGCCCGCCCACGTGGCGACCACCGCGGTGGGGACGGCGGCACTTGTTGGGGCGCTGTCCGGTCGGAGGCGGATGGCGGCCGCGACGGCGTGCGGGTGGTTGGCGCTGACGGCGCAGTTCGCCGTGCGCCGCTTCCTGCCAGGTCCACACTCCGTGGCGGAGGCGGTGCGGATCGCGCTGACGTCGGCGTTGATCCCCCCGGTCGCGGTCTGGCACCGGTTGGTCGGGGAGTGGACACATCGGCGGGCCGTCCAGGAACCGGTGCTGGCAGTGCTGCTCGACCGTGACGACACCATCATCGAAGACGGCCCATTCCTCAACGACCCCAACGGTGTTCGCCCGGTTTCCGATGCGGCCCGCGCACTGGGCCGGTTGCGGGATCGCGGTCTGCTCCTGGCGATCGTCACCAATCAGTCCGGCGTGGCGCGGGGGTTGGTCAGTCCCGACCAATTGGTCGCCGTCAACGCCAAGGTCGACGCGGTGCTCGGTCCGTTCGATGCCTGGCAGGTCTGCGTCCACGACGACGACGACCGGTGCGCGTGCCGCAAACCGCGGCCGGGGATGGTGCTGGCCGCGGCGGATGCCCTCGGCGTGCCGCCCGAGCGATGCGTGGTGATCGGCGACACCGGCGGCGACGTGAACGCGGCTCTGGCCGCCAATGCCGGCGCCGTGCTGGTGCCGACCGAGCGGACCCGCGTCGAGGAGATCACCCACGCGCGGAACCGGGCGAGGGTCGCTGCGAGCCTGACCGACGCGGTGTCGATGGTGCTGAGGGCGTCGCGATGAGTACGGCACTGGTGGCACGGCTGGACAGTGCGGGTGACGTGCTCATCACCGGGCCGGCGGTCCGCGCGGTCGCCGCGGCACACGACCGGGTGGTGATGCTCGCCGGGCCTCGCGGTCGGGACGCCGCCGAGCTGTTGCCCGGTGTCGACGAGATCATCGAATGGCAGGCGCCATGGGTGGACTTCGACTCACCGGAACTCACCGCCGATCACGTTGAGGCACTGGTGAAGCAGCTGCGCGACGTGGGCGTGGATCGCGCGTTCGTCTTCACGTCGTTCCACCAGTCGCCGTTGCCGCTGGCGCTGCTGTGCCGGATGGCCGGGGTGTCCTGGGTCGGCGCGGTCTGCGACGACTATCCGGGCACCCTGCTCGACCTGCGCCACCGCGTGGCCGCGGGTGTGCCCGAGCCGCTGCGTGCGCTTTCGCTCGCCGCGGCGGGCGGATGCCCGTTGCCGGACGGCGACGACGGCGCGCTGCGGATTCGCCAGGTCGACGCCATGTCCGAGGACCTCGCCCGGCGGGTGGGGAACGAGCCGTTCGTGGTCTTCCATCCCGGTGCTGCGGTACCCGCCCGCCGGCCGAGCACCGCGCGCAGCGCCGCCATGGTTGCGGCGTTGCGTGCCACGGGTTATCGAGTGGTCGTGACGGGCGGCGACTCGGAGCGGGCGCTGACCGCCGAAGTCGCCGCGGGCAGGGCCGTCGACCTTGGCGGCCGGACCGGCCTCGCCGAACTCGCCGCGGTGTTCGCCGCCGCGCGGGTGGTGGTGGCGCCCAACACCGGACCCGCTCACCTCGCGGCGGCGGTCGGCACCCCGGTGGTGTCACTGTTCGCTCCCGTAGTTCCCGCATCGCAGTGGAGTCCGTACGGGACAGCCGTGACGGTGCTGGGAGATCAGAACGCGCCATGCCGGGCCACGCGTGCCCGGCAGTGCCGCATCGCGGGACACCCGTGCCTGGACGGCATCACCGACGCGGCCTTGGTTGCCGCGGTGCATCAGAAAGGTAACGAACCATGATCGCAACACATTTCGATGCGCTGATCGATGCGGTCGGCCGCACCGCGGCTGATGTCGATCGAGTCACCGCGTGGGGAAGCCACCTGGCTGGCGTCTTGGCCGGCGGTGGTCGGCTGTTGGCCTGTGGCAACGGCGGAAGTGCCGCGGAGGCACAGCACTTGACTGCCGAGTTGGTCGGAAGGTTCCGCGATGAACGCGTCCCGTTGTCGGCCATCTCGCTGCACGCCGACACCTCGGCGCTGACCGCCATCGCGAACGACTACGGCGAGGAGGAGATGTTCGCCCGCGGCGTGCGCGCCCATGGCAGGCCGGGCGACGTCCTCGTCGCGTTGTCCACCAGCGGGACCAGCCGCAACGTGCTGTCCGCCGTCAAGGCCGCGCACGACGTCGGCATGGTGACGTGGGCGCTGGCCGGTCGGCCGCCGAATCCGCTTGCGGGTACGTGCCACGACGCGATCTGCGTCGACGCCCCCACGACCGCTACCGTGCAGGAGGTGCACCTACTGCTGGTGCATGCCCTGTGCATGGCCGTCGACGCGGTGCTGCTCGGATCGGAGCAGCCGTGAGCCGGGGGCCGCTGGTCATCGTCGGTGACGCCATGCTGGACGTCGACGTGGAGGGGTCGGCCACCCGTCTCAGTCCCGAGGCGCCGGTCCCCGTGGTCGACACCGAACGCGTGTGGCACCGGCCCGGCGGCGCGGGTCTTGCTGCGCTGTTGGCCGCCCGCCATGAAGACGACGTCGTGCTGGTCGCAGGCATCGCCGACGACGACGGCGGTCGCCGCCTGCGGGAATTGTTGCAGGACAGCGGTGTTGGTGTCGCCGCCCTGCCCATGATCGGTGCCACCGTTACGAAGACCCGGGTGCGTGCGCGCGGTCAGTCGGTGCTGCGCATTGACCACGGCGATGCCGCGCCGGCGCCCGGCCCGCTGCCGGCCGACGTCGTCGCCGTTCTGGCGGAGGCGCGGGCCATCTGCGTCGCCGACTACGGTGCCGGAGTGACGGCACTGCCTGAGCTGCGCGCCGCGTTGACGACGGCCGCACTACGGGTGCCGGTGGTGTGGGACCCCCATCCGCGGGGTTGCACTCCGGTCTCCGGTTGTGCGCTGGTGACGCCCAATGAGACGGAGGCGCAACACTTCTGCGGCGGCGCCGGTTCACCCGAGGCGCTGCGGGAGAAGTGGCGTGCCCGCGCGGTGTGCGTGACTCTCGGTGCGCAAGGCGCACGGGTATTCCCGCGTGATGCGGCCCGGTGCCACGTCGGCGTCCCCGAGCTGGCCGCCGCCGGCTCGGTCAGGGCCGACGTGTGTGGGGCGGGAGATCGATTCGCGGTCGCTGCGGCGGTTGCGCTCGGTGGCGGCGCCGATCTCCGCGCTGCGGTGGTGGCCGCGGTGGACGCCGCTGCCCGGTTCGTCGCCGCGGGAGGCGCGGCAGCGGTCTCCACACCGGCGCCGATGTCCGACTTCGGCTCGTGGGCAGCACCTTCGGACGATCCAGCCGTCACCGACGTGATCGCGCTGACCCGCAAACTGCAGTCCGAGGGCCGCACGGTGGTGGCCACCGGTGGATGCTTCGACCTGCTGCACACCGGCCACGTCCGTCTGCTTCGGCAGGCGCGTCAACTCGGTGACGCGCTGATCGTGCTGATCAACTCCGATGACTCAGTGCGTGCACTGAAGGGAGAAGGCCGCCCGATCGTCTCGGCGGCCGACCGGGCCCGCGTGCTGGCCGCGTTGGCCTGCGTCGACGGGGTGGCCATCTTCGACGAGCCGACGCCGGAAGCGCTGCTGCAGTGGCTGCGGCCGGACGTCTGGGTCAAGGGCGGTGACTACGCGGTCAACGACCTGCCCGAGGCCGACGTCGTCCACCACCACGGCGGCGAGGTGGTCATCGTGCCCACCGTCGCCGGCTACTCCTCGTCCAACCTGATCGCCGCAGCGCGATCCCACGACACCCGGGAAGGGGCATGACATGACGGCATCCACGGCCACACCCACTTTGGGCCATGTGATCATCACCGGCGGCGCGTCTGGCCTCGGCGCGGCCACCGTCGACGCGGTGACCCGCCACGGCGGCACGCCACTGGTCATCGACAAGAAGCCGCCGAGCGGTGACGTCGCGTACGCGTTGGCCGACCTCGCCGACACCGAAGCGGTGCACGGCGCGGTGAACACCCTGGCCGACGAGGCCAACGGCCCCATCACCGGTGTCTTCACCGCGGCCGGTATCGACTCGTGCGGCGCCCTCGAGGACGTGCCAGCCAAGGAGTGGGAGCAGGTCGTGCTCGTCAACCTCCTCGGCACTGCCGCCGTCGTCCGGGCGGCGCTGCCACATCTGAAGGCCAGTGGCGGTCGAATCGTGACGGTCGCATCGACGCTGGGCATCAAGGCCGTTGGCGACGCCACGGCGTACTGCGCATCGAAGTTCGGCGTGGTCGGGTTCACTCGTGCACTGGCCGCCGAACTTGCGGGCGAGGTGGGCGTGACACTGCTCATCCCCGGCGGCATGCACACGGCCTTCTTCGACGGCCGCACGGAGCAGTACAAGCCTCCTCCGGACGCCAAGCTCAACCAGCCCGAAGACGTCGCCGAAACGGTGGTCTTCGCGTTGTCCCAGCCCGCCGGTTGTGAGGTGCGCGAGATGGTGGTGTGCGCGTCGACGGAATCGTCATGGCCATAACGGATCCGCGTACGACCGACGTCGTCTACGTACTGAGGGCGCTCGGGCTCGGCGACCTGCTGACGGGCGTGCCCGCGTTGCGGGGCCTGCGCCGGCATTTCCCGCACGCTCGGTTGGTGCTTGCCGCCCCTCCGGCGTTTCGCGAGCTGGCGCTGCTCACCGGCGCGGTCGACGAACTCGCACCCACCGGGCGACTCGGCGACGTCTGTCGGCTGGATAGGCGCCCCGACCTCGCGGTCAATCTGCACGGCAGCGGGCCGCAGAGCCTGGATCACCTGATCGCGCTCGACCCCGCGGCCCTGCTGACGCATCGTCATGCGCGCCATCCCGAGCTGCCAGGACCTCGCTGGCGTCGTGACGTGCACGAGGTGGATCGGTGGTGCGCGCTGCTGGAGTGGGCCGGGATACGGTGTGATGCTGATGATCTCGGGATCGACCGGCCGGAGGGGTATCCGGCCTTCTCCGGGGTGGTGGTGGTGCATCCCGGGGCCGCCGCGCCGGCGCGGCGGTGGCCGGCCGACCGGTTCTCCGCCATCGCCGCGGAGCTGCGCGCCGACGGCTACGACGTCGTCGTCACCGGCTCGGCCGACGAACGTGATCTCGCGGTTGCGGTCGCCGGCGGTGCGGGCCTCCCCGAAAGTGCGGTGCTGGCAGGCAAACTCGACCTCCTCGGCTTGGTCGCGCTGATCAGCGACAGCCGGCTGGTGGTATGCGGTGACACCGGCGTTGGCCATGTCGCGACCGCGACGGCGACACCGTCGGTGCACTTGTTCGGGCCGACACCACCGAGTCGGTGGGGTCCCCGCGGCGCTGGACGCCACCTCACCCTGTGGGCCGGCGACGTTGGCGATCCCCACGCCGACCGGCCCCACGACGGGCTACTGCTACTGACCACGTCGCGGGTGCTTCGAGCCAGCCGCACGATACTGGAGGACTGCGCATGAGCGTCGAGGCGAACGACGTCGTCCGGGTCGGAGTCGTCGGAGCGGGTTATGTGGGCTTGACCACCGCCGTCTGTCTCGCCGAGCGGGGCATCGACACGGTGGGGGTCGACGTGGACCGCGGCAAGCTCGACAGACTCGAGGCCGGCGTCGCGGTCATCGACGAGCCCGAACTGCAGGATGTGTTGCGCAGTGGGCTTTCGCGCGGCAACCTGCGGTTCACCGCTGACTACTTGCAGCTGGCCGATCGGGACGTCGTCTTCGTCTGCGTTCCTACACCGAGTGGTGCTGACGGCGCCGCCGACCTGGGCGCCGTCGACGAGGTCGTCGACCGCCTCGGATCGGTGCTGCACCCGGACGCGGTGGTGGCGCTCAAGTCGACGGTTCCGGTGGGGACGACCCGTCGGACTCATGAACGGTTGTCCAGCAGGGGAATTCGCGTGGTGTCGGCGCCGGAGTTCCTGCGCGAAGGTCACGCAGTACACGACTTCCGCCATCCCGACCGGTTGGTGATCGGCGCCCTTGGTGAAGCCGAAGCCGATGCGGTCCGCCGGGCCTACGGACCGGATTCGGCGCCCACGCTGTGCATGAGCCCGGAGAGTGCCGAGTTGGCCAAGTACGCCAGCAACGCGTTTCTCGCGGTCAAGCTGTCGTACGCGAATTCGTTGGCGGAGTTGTGCGTGCACGTCGGGGCGGACGTCGCCGACGTCACCCGCTGCATGGGCGCCGACGAGCGAATCGGCGGCTCATTCTTACAACCCGGCCCAGGGTGGGGTGGATCGTGTCTGCCGAAGGACACGGCCGCGCTCGTACACACCGCCAAGTCGCACGGCGTCGCACTGGGGGAGGTGGAGGCGTGTCGCGCCACCAACGCCGCGCAGGCCGAACGCGTCGCGTCGGCGTTGCGGCGGGCGCTCGGACGGCCCCTCTCGTCGGCCCGAATCACGGCTCTAGGCCTCACGTTCAAGTCGGACACCAGCGATACCCGGGATTCACCCGCGCTGGCGGTGTGCGCGCATCTGGCCGCGCAGGGCGCTCAGGTCTGTGGGTACGATCCGCAGCTGCACGCCATAGACGCCGGTGTTCTGCATGCGGCGAAGGTGACAGGCGTCGACGATCCGTACCGGGCGGCCAAGGCGGCCGACGCCATCGTGGTTCTCACGGAGTGGTCTCAGTTCGTCGACCTCGATTGGCCGGCGATCGCCGAACAGGCTCCGGAGGCCGTGCTGCTCGACACCCGAAATCGGCTGGATCCCATCGCGATCGAGGCTGCCGGTCTCACCTATCTCGGCAACGGCAGGCCGTCGGGGTTCTAACCATTGCTTCGGCGCCGAGTGTGAACTGTGATTCACGGCCGATCTCGACTTGCCTCCAGCGGGTGTCAGGCCGCTTTGCCGTCGGGTGGGTCTGGACCGCCGGATTGGTGAGTCGTGTTGTCATCGTCAATGGCCGCCGGCTCGTCGAGGACGGGTTCGTCGGTGGGGGGTGTCCAGGTGTCGTTCGGGGGTAGGTGGAGTTTTTCGGGTTGGTGGTAGTGGTTTGTGCGGGTTTGTCCCGTGTCCAACTGTGGAGGTGGGATCCATTCCACGTCGTGATCTTCGGTGATGCGGGTGGTCCAGCCGTCGGGTCCGACCATGCGGTTGTCGGGTCCGCACGCTAGGGCCATGTCGTTGACGTTGGTCAGTCCTCCGTAGGTCCAATCGAGGGTGGCGTGATGGACTTGGGTGCCGTAGGCGGGCACGGTGCAGTGCGGTTTGGTGCAGCCCCCGTCGCGGGCGATCAACATGATCCGCTGCGCGACAGAGGCGGTGCGCCTCGCCCGGAACAGATTCAGCGCGGAGCCGGTAGCCCCATCGAACACCGCCAGGTAGTGGTGGGTGTTGGCGTGGGCGGCCAGCTGCAGAACGTCGGTGAGCGGCAAGATGGTGCCACCACCGCTGAGACCGACGCCGGCCCGGGATTCCAGGTCCTGCAGGGTGGTGCGCACGATGATCGTGGTCGGCAATCCGTTGTGCTGACCCAACTCCGCTTTGTCCAGCGCAGTCCGCCCGATGAAGGCCATGGCGTCGTGGCGGCGTTGCGCCAGGCTGCGGGTGTCGGCGTCGATCTGATCCTGCGTCGGTGTTCCCGAGGTAGCGGGCACTTGGTCGGCGGGGTTGCACATGCCCGGCGCGGCGAACTTCGCGAACAGGGCCTCCCAGATCGCCCACGCCGCGGGGGTGAGTTCGGCGGTGAGGTGGGTCAACCCGTCGGGTCGTTGCGGTCCCTTGCTCACGCCCCGGCGCCGCGCCCGTTCGGCGTCGTCGGGGACGGGTCCGTCTTGATCCAACAGGAACAGCTTGCGCGCCACCGTGTCGGCGAGCTCCTTGGGGCCGGTCCCGACGGCGTGGCGGACCCACTCCACCTCGATCTGGTCGCGACTGGCGGGGTCGACCAGACGTGACATGCGGGCCATGCCCTTAGCGATCACGTCGACGTGCTCTCCGGTGATCAGCCCCAACGCTTGCGCGGCGGCGGTGGCGGCCAGCACCGGTGCCAGCGGCTGACCCGAAAGCGCTTGGCGCGGCCCCAACGCAGCGGCGTCGGCCAGCCAGCGGTGCGCCTCGGTGCTCGACAGTCGCCACCGGATCATCAGCACCTCACGCCACGACTTGGCACCCAGTTCGCCCGGCGTGGCTTGGGCTTGCAGCTGGGTCAGCATCCGGTGGCGCTGGGTGGGCAGTTGGCAGTCCAGGATTTCCAGATCATCGGTGGCGGCGAGGAGTTCGTCGCGGGTCAGCGTGTCGATGCCGCAGGCGGCCAGCTGCTCGTAGGCAGTGTGCAACGCGGTCAGCGCCGCCCGGACCGCCTCTACGTGCATTACTCGAACATATGTGCGAATCCTAAGGGCTTGGCGACGGCATTGATGAGAGAACTCGAAGGGAAAGCTGACATGTCTAGTGACTTCTGAAACGCAAGTGGCACAAGGGGTTATCTCGGTGCTAGCGCGGCTCAGCAGCCGGCCGCGAGGGATCCCGGACGTCGACGCCGTCCACCCGCCAGGCCTCCCGCATTGCCTCGGCCCCCTTCAGCCGCACCCAGGCTGCCTCCGTCGCCGTGATCGGCGTCGCCGACAGTACCGTCACCGGCTCGAGGGGCGCCGCGAGCTCGACGTCGCCGATGTCGCTGGCGCCCAACAGCACTGCCGTGAACGGCGCGCCCTCCCACAAGCGCATCTCGAGGTCGACGAGCGCGTCGGCGCCGAGCACCAGACCCTCGACCGCAGGCGCCGCTGCGACCACCGCGATCGATCGGGCCAGCCCGGTGGGCGTGGGGCCACGCAGCGCCACCATCACCTCAGCCCGGGGGCCCGCCGTTGGGTCGGCGATCACGTCAGTGGGGTCGATCATTGGGTGGCGCGAACAACCAAGGGAGACATAGCGGTAGACACCGTCATCGTCCGGCCCGTAGCGCAGCACCTCGATGGACTCCGCGCCGAGGAACGTCACGCTTGCCGAGACGGGCGCGGCGTTGATACCGGCCGCGGCGAAGTGCTGGTCGAGCCGTGCGCGGACCGCGGTAACGACGTCGGTCACTCGGCAGGCGGGATCGAGAGGTTGACTCCCGAGTCGGCGTCGAACAGCGTCAGCTTGGAACGGTCGAAGGCGAGTTCCACGGTCTGTCCTGCAGTCACGCCGGATTCGGCGGAAACCCTTGCTACGAACTGATTCTCCGACACCCCGGACTCGGCGGCCAGCTCGGCGAGCTGGGCAGCCTGCGCACCGGCACCCTCGGTGCGGAAGTGCAGGTACTTGTCGGCACCGAGGGATTCCACGAAGTTGACGGTCACCTCGAAGGTCAGCGCCCTGATCCGCGCGTAGGTATCGATCAGCGCCGCATCCTCGATGTTCTCGGGGCGCACGCCGACGATGACGTTGGTGGGCTTCGGATGCTTGGCCAACGTCTCCAGGGTCTCTGGGGAGAGCAAGATCTCGTCGCCGAAGGGCAGCCGAACGCCCCCGTCGGTCAGTGACGCGGGGAAGAAGTTCATCGCGGGTGAACCGATGAAGCCGGCAACGAACAGGTTGGCCGGGCGGCTGTAAAGCTCGTCGGGCGTGCCGATCTGCTGGGCCACCCCGGCCAACATGACGACCACGCGGTCACCAAGCGTCATCGCCTCGGTCTGGTCGTGCGTGACGTAGATCGTCGTGGTGCCGAGCCGGTTCTGCAGGCGGGCGATCTCCGAACGCATCTGCACGCGCAGCTTGGCGTCGAGGTTGCTCAGCGGCTCATCCATCAGGAATGCCTTGGGGTCGCGCACGATTGCGCGGCCCATCGCCACCCGCTGCCGCTGACCGCCGGACAGTTGTGCAGGCTTGCGGTCCAGAAGCTCGGTGAGGTCGAGCACCTTCGCCGTCTCCTCGACCTTGGTCGCGATGTCGGCCTTGCTCACCTTGGCCAGCGTCAGGGGAAACGCGATGTTCTGCCGGACGGTCATGTGCGGGTAGAGCGCATACGACTGGAACACCATCGCGATGTCGCGGTCCTTTGGCGCCTTCTCGTTGACGCGTTCGCCGCCGATGCTCAGCTCCCCTGAGGTGATGTCCTCGAGTCCCGCAATCATGTTGAGCGTGGTGGACTTTCCGCATCCCGACGGCCCGACCAAGATGATGAACTCGCCGTCGGCGATGCTGATCGACAGATCCTTCACCGCCACGGCACCACTGGCGTAGGTCTTGTTCACGTGATTCAGCACGATTTCGGCCATCGAATTACCCCTTCACCGCACCGGACGTCAAACCGGCGACGATCCGCCGTTGGAAGATTAATACGAAGATGATGATCGGCACGGTGATCACCATCGCGCCTGCTGCGATGGACCCGGTCGGTTCCTCGAATTGCGAACTGCCGGTGAAGTTGGCGATCGCCACCGGCGCCGTGATCGCCCGCTGGGTGGCCGTCAGCGACAGGGCGAGCAGCAGATCGTTCCAGGCGAAGATGAAGACCAGGATGCCCGCCGTCACGATGCCTGGCGCCGCGAGCGGCGCGATCACCTTGCGGAAGGCCTGCCCAGGCGTCGCCCCGTCCATCTTGGCTGCCTTTTCGAGATCCCAAGGGATCTCCTTGAAGAACGCCGACATGGTGTAGATCGCCAGCGGCAGCGCGAACGTGATGTACGGAATGATCAGGCCGGGCCACGTGTCGAACAGCCCGATGCGCCGCTCGATGTTGAAGATCGGCGTCACCAGCGAGATCTGCGGGAACATGGCGATCAGCAGGGCCACGCCAACCAGCGCCTTCTTGCCTGGAAAGGTAAGCCGCGCAATCGCATACGCGGCCATCCCGCCGACCACCACGGCGATCACCGTCGTGATGATGCCGATGCCGATCGAGTTGATCAGGGCAGAGCTGAAGATGTTCCCCTGGAAGATGGCCTTGTAGTTGTCGAACGTGATCTGAGCGGGAATCAGCTTGCCGTCCTTGACGCTTGACGACGGCTTCAACGACAGCGACAGGATCCACAACACCGGTAACAGGGCGTAGACCAGCACCAGGATATTGACGACGATCCAGCCCGTAGCGCGCTGCGCTCCCACCCGCTCGGTCATCGCCTACCTTCCTCGTCAGAGCCGGGCGCCGACGCCCCGAACACCTTGATGTAGATGAAGGCGATCACGGCGACCGACAGGAAGACCAGCACGCTGATCGCCGACCCCAAACCAAGGTTGAAGGCCTTGAACAGGTTGTCGTAGCCCAGGATCGACACCGAGCCGGTGTCGTTGGCACCGCCGGTCAGCACGTAGATGTTGTCGAAGATGCGGAACGCGTCGAGCGTGCGGAACAACAGCGCCACCAGGATGGCCGGCTTGATCAGCGGCATGATCACCTTGACCAGCCGCTTCCATGCGCCCGCCCCGTCCATCTGGGCGGCGTTGAGCAGGTCCTGGGGCACCAGCGCGAGCCCAGCCAGCAGCAGTAGTGCCATGAACGGCGTCGTCTTCCACACCTCGGCGAGGACGACGATGGCCAGCGACGGCAGCTGCTCGGTCAATGGCGCGCTGCCCGCAGGCAGCAGGTTGGCCAGGTATCCGGTGCCGGGCGTCCACGCGTAGTACCAGCTGTAGGACGCTGCGACGGTGACGATCCCGTACGGGATCAGGACCGCGGTGCGCACCGCGCCCTTGCCGAAGATGGTCCGATGCATCACCAGAGCCAGCGTCATGCCGAGTACGAACTCGATCGCTACCGACACGATGGTGATGGCAAGGGTGACGACGAACGCCGTCCACCAGTACCTGTCGGTGAGGATGGTCTGGTAGTTGTCGAGCCCGACGAACTTGATGTCGTCGGGCGCGGCCAGGTTGTAGCGCTGCAGGCTGAGCCACACCGCGTAGCCGATGGGATAGGCGGTGACGGCCAACATCAGGACGACCGCGGGCCCGATCAGCCAGAACGCCAGCCGCCGTTCGGACTTGTCGTCGTCGGTGGCGCCGCCGGCCGCCGGCCGCTCCTGGACGGACTCCGTCACGGAACCAGCCCCTTCCCGTCGATGGCCTTCTGCACCTGGTCGGCGAGCTCGTCAGCGGTGCGCTCGGGGTCGATGTCCGTGATCGGCGCCAGCGTCGCCGAGATCCGCGTCGACACCGCCTGATAGACGGGCGTGGCTGGACGCACCGCGGCATTGGTGAGTTGCTCGCGGATGATCGCATACTGCGGGTACTTCGCCTGGAACTTGGGGTCGTCGTAGAGCGATTCGCGCACGGCGGGCAGGCCGCCCTCGATCGAGGTGTACCGCTGGTTCTCCACGTTGCGCAGGCATCGGATGGCCTCGAACGCCTCCGCCTTGTGCTGGGTGGTCTTGGCGACCGCCAGGTTCAGCCCACCGATCGTCACCTTGGCAGGCTCGCCGGGCTGCACACCTGGGTACGTCGCGAAGCCGAAAACCTTCGTGCTGGCTTCGTAGGCGGCCTCGAACTGCGCGTCGTCGGGCGCGAAGGTGCCCACGTCGTTGATGGCGTTCACCAGATCCGCCCGCTCGTTGAGTGGCAGGAACGAGACGCCACCCTTGACGGCGTTCTCGAGCAGCGAGGGCAGCACGAACGGCCAGTTCACCTCGAGCGCGGCTTTGCCTTGTTCAAGGGCGAGCCGTGCGGTGGCCTCGTCGGTCTGCGTGATCGACGGGTCCGCACCGGGCGCGGTGGCAACCGCCTTGATGATCTGCAGCGCCTTCACCGTCGCGGCGCGGTGCTCCGGGGTGTCGGTCAGCGTGACGGTCTTGCCGTCGTCGGA
>JAOPVF010000401.1 GCA_025963195.1 Mycobacterium sp.
TACGCCGAGAAGGTGGCCGTCCCCGCGGGACAGGTAATGCCCATCCCGGAGGGTGTCGCGCTGCACGAGGCCGCCGCACTGCCCGAGGTCGCGTGCACGGTCTGGTCGAACCTGATGATGACGGCGCGCCTGTCGCCGGGCCAGCTGGTGCTGCTGCACGGCGGCGGCAGCGGCATCGGCACCCACGCCATCCAGGTGGCGCACGCCCTCGGCTGTCGTGCGGCCGTGACGGCGGGCTCGGCCGAGAAGCTGGAGATCTGCCGCGAGCTCGGTGCCGAGGTCCTGATCAACTATCGCGACGAGGACTTCGTCGAACGGGTCAGGGCGGCGACCGACGGATCGGGCGCCGACGTGATCCTCGACATCATGGGAGCGTCCTACCTCGACCGCAACGTCGACGCGCTGGCACCCGACGGGCGGCTCGTCGTCATCGGCTTCCAGGGCGGCGTCAAGGCGGAGTTGAACCTCGCCAAGCTGCTCTCCAAGCGCGCGGGCGTGATCTCCACCGCGCTTCGATCCCGCCCGGTCGACGGACCGTCGAGCAAGGCGGCCGTCGTCACCGAGGTGGTGGCCAACGTCTGGCCGATGATCGCCGACGGCCGGGTGCGCCCGATCATCGGTGCCGAGCTGCCCATCGAGCAGGCGGCCGAGGCACACCGACTGCTGACCTCCGGCGAGGCGCACGGGAAAGTGCTTCTGCGCATTGCGGATTGACCCGTTGAGATAGCGAGACGCTCGGCGATTAGCCCAACGACGCCAGCGCGCGGACCAGCTGGTCGACCTCGGCCATCGTCGAGTAGTGGGCCAGGCTCAGGGTGACCGCGCCGCCGATGTCGTTGACGCCGATCACGTCGAGCACGCGCGACGTGGTGTTGGATACCGCGAGCACACCGTTGTCGGCAAGTCGCTGGATCACGCGTTCGGCAGGCACGCCGTGCACCGCGAGGCTCAGCACCGGAATCCGGTCCTCCGGCTGTCCTATCACCATCACCAGCGGTAGCGAACGCAGCGACACGAGCAGATAGTCGAACAGTCGACCCATGTAGGTCGCCACCGATTGCATTGAGACGGAAAGCCTTTCGCGACGCGTCCCGGATGCTGACTCGTCGAGCGACGCCAGGTACTCGACGCTGGCCACCACGCCGGCGAGCATGCCGTACTGATGCGTGCCGACCTCGAGGCGCGCCACCCCCGATGCGAACGGGTCGAGCGACACCGAGGCGAACGAGTCGATGGCCGACGGATCGCGGAACACCAGCGCACCGATCGGCGGCCCACCCCACGCGACGGCGTTGAGCGCCACGACGTCCGCCTCGATCTCGTCGATGTCGATCAGCCGGTAGGGCGCGGCCGCCGAGTGGTCGACCACGACAAGGCCGCCGTTCTCGTGCACCAGCTTGGTCACCGGTCGCAGATCGGTAAGGGTGCCCAGTGCAGACGAGGCCGACGTGATCGCGACCAGCCGGGTGGGCTTGGTGATCAGGCTCTCCCACTGCCAGGAAGGCAGCTCACCGGTCTCGATGTCGACCTCGGCCCACTTGACCTTGGCTCCATAGCGATTGGCCGCGCGCACCCACGGCGCGATGTTGGCCTCGTCGTCGAGGCGGGTGACGACCACCTCGTAGCCGAGGCCGACCCGCGATGACGACGCGTCGGCCAGCGAAGTCAGCAGTATTGCCCGGTCTGCGCCGAGCACGACGCCGCTGGGGTCCGCGCCGACCAGATCGGCGATGGCCAATCGGGCGGCCGAGAGCACCGCGGCACTGCGCCGGGCGGAGGGATGCGGACCGACGGACCTCGTCATCGAGCCACGGAACGCGGTGGAGACGGTGGTGGCCACGGAGTCGGGCAGCAGCATGCCCTGCTGGGCGTCGAAATGTACCCACCCGTCGCCCAGTGACGGGTGCAGACCCCGCACCCGGGCGACGTCGTATGCCATGCCAACCACCTTCGAGCATTCGCGATTGCGTGACCCGTAACGCTGTCGGTAGGTGCCCGACGGCGCCTTTCGACGCCCGAGCCGCGATCGGACCGGGTCACCTGAACGGCCATACTAGTCCAGTGAGCTTGACGTCCGGGGTGCTAGTGGCCCTGCTTTTGCTAGTCATTCCCGGGGCAATCGTCGCGAGGTCTGCGCAGCTAACCTGGCCGGTGGCCGTCGCGGTCGCACCCGCCCTGACGTACGGCGTAGTTGCGCTGGCGATTCTGCCGATGGGTGCGATCGGTGTGCCATGGAACGGCTGGACCGCGCTGCTCGCCTTGTTGCTCGTCGTGGCCGTCGTAGCGGGTTTGCGCGTCGTGCTCGACCGGTGGCGGGATCGCGATGCGGAGGCGCTGTCGATGTCGGCGGGCCCCGCCATCATGGTCGCCGTCGGCGTCGTGCTCGGGGCGGTGCTGATCGGGTTCGCAGCAATTCGCGGGTTGCCCCACTGGCAATCGATTCCGAGCAACTGGGACTCGGTCTGGCACGCGAACACCATCCGATTCATCCTGGAGACCGGGCAGGCGTCGCCGACCCACATGGGCGAGTTGCGCAACGTGGAGACGCACGACGCGCTCTACTACCCGTCGACCTTTCACGCACTCGGCGCGATCTTCAGCCAGCTGAGCGGCGCGGCACCCACGTCGGCGTACACGATCAGCTCGCTGACGGCGTCCATCTGGTTGTTCCCCGTCAGCGCCGCCACACTCACCTGGCAGCTGCTGCGCGGCAGGACCTCGCAGTGGTGGACCGCCGGCTCCGCGGCGGCCGCTGCGGCGTTGTCGGCGTCGTTCACCGCGGTGCCGTACGTGGAGTTCGACACCGCGTCGATGCCCAACCTGGTGGCCTACGGGCTCGCCGTGCCGACCTTTGCGCTGATCGTCTCGACGCTGCGACACCGCGACCGCATCCCGCTGGCGGTGCTCGCGCTCGTCGGGGTGTTTTCCGTGCACATCACCGGCGGTGTCGTGACGGTGCTGTTCGTCGTGGCCTGGTGGCTGCTCGACGCCCTGTGGCATCCGGTGCGCGGCCGGCTCACCGACTTCATCAGCCTGGTGCTCATCGCCGCCCCGACGGTGGCGCTGCTGCTTCCGCAGTTCGTCGGGGTTCTGCAGCAGGCCGAGATCATCGTCGGCCACGAGTTCGCCACCCATCAGACCAGGAAACGGGTCCTCTTCGAGGCCATCACCCAGCACACTCGCCACCTCAACGACTACCCGATCCAGAACTTCATCATCGGGCTGGCGGTGGTCGGCGGTCTGATCCTGCTGATCCGACGGGTCTGGTGGCCTGCCGCGGTGTGGCTGCTGCTGATCGTGTCGATCGTCCACTCGGCGGCGCCGTTCGGCGGCCCGGTCGGCACGATCACCGGCAAGTTCAGTGACCTGTTCTACAGCGATCCGCGGCGTCTCTCGGCCGTCGTGACGATGCTGCTTGCCCCGATGGCTGGCATAGCGCTCTTCATGGTCACCGCCTGGGTCGTCGACCGGTGCCGGGGCCGGTGGCCGTCCTCGCAGAAGGCGTCGTCGCAGAAGGTCTGGCACGCCGTCACGGCCGCCGTCGTCATCGTCGCGACGATCGGGAGCGCGTGGCACTACTTCCCGCGGCACCGGTATCTGTTCGGTGAGAAGTACGACTCGATCATGATCGACCAGAAGGACCTCGACGCCTTCGCGTATCTGGCCACGCTGCCAGGTGCGAAGGACACGATGATCGGCAACGCCAACACCGACGGAACGGCTTGGGTGTACGCCATCGCGGGGCTGCATCCGCTGTGGACGCACTACGACTTCCCCGTGCAGCAGGGCCCGGGCTATCACCGGTTCATCTTCTGGGCCTACGCCGACGACGCGGACACCGATTCGCGCGTCGCGGAGGCCGTCAAGGCACTCAACATCCGCTACGTGGTGACCAGCACCCCGGTGGTGCTCAAGTTCGCGATGCCCGACGGACTACTGTCACTGGACAAGTCGAAGTCGTGGGCCAAGCTCTACGACAACGGCGAGACCCGCATATACGAGTGGCGCGGAGGGACAAGTAAACCGTGAGCAACCCCGATGACAATGACATCGAGATCATCGCCGGCGACGTGTCCGGCGCGGACGACGAGTCCGACGGCAAGTCGTTGACCGACCTCGTCGAACAACCCGCGAAGGTGATGCGGATCGGCACGATGATCAAGCAGCTGCTGGAGGAGGTCCGCGCGGCACCGCTTGACGACGCCAGCCGCAACCGGCTGCGCGACATCCACCAGACCAGCATCCGCGAGCTCGAGGAGGGGCTCGCCCCTGAACTGCGCGACGAGCTGGAACGCCTGACGCTGCCGTTCACCGAGGACAAGATTCCGTCGGACGCCGAACTTCGGATCGCGCAGGCACAGCTCGTCGGATGGCTCGAGGGGCTCTTCCACGGCATACAGACCGCGCTGTTCGCCCAGCAGATCTCGGCGCGGGCCCAGCTCGAGCAGATGCGCCAAGGCGCACTGCCCCCTGGCGCAGGCATCCCTGGCCAGCACGGCGCCCCGGGGCACTCCCCGAGCGGAACCGGCCAGTACCTGTAGGTGATGGTGCCCTCGTCTCCCCACGTCTCGACCCGCAACGCATGGGTCGAGTTCCCCATCTTCGACGCCAAGTCGCGATCGCTGAAGAAGGCATTCCTCGGCAAGGCGGGCGGCACCATCGGACGCAACACGTCCAACGTGGTGGTGATCGAGGCGCTCCGCGACATCACCCTGTCCCTGGAGAATGGTGACCGGGTGGGCCTGGTCGGGCACAACGGTGCTGGCAAGTCGACGCTGCTGCGCCTGCTGTCCGGCATCTACGAACCGACCCGCGGCTCGGCCACCGTCACCGGCCGGGTGGCTCCGGTGTTCGACCTCGGCGTCGGCATGGATCCCGAGATCTCGGGCTTCGAGAACATCCTCATCCGCGGGCTCTTCCTCGGTCAGACGCGCAAGCAGATGTTGGCCAAGGTCGACGAGATCGCCGACTTCACCGAACTCGGCGAGTACCTCTCGATGCCGCTGCGCACCTACTCGACCGGTATGCGGGTGCGCCTGGCGATGGGCGTGGTCACCAGCATCGACCCGGAGATCCTGCTGCTCGACGAGGGCATCGGCGCCGTGGACGCCGAGTTCATGAAGAAGGCAAGGACACGGCTGCAGGCGCTGGTGGAGCGCTCGGGAATCCTGGTCTTCGCCAGCCACTCCAACGAATTCCTGGCCCAGCTGTGCAAGACCGCGATGTGGGTCGACCACGGCACCATCAAGATGACCGGCGGCATCGAGGAAGTGGTGCGCGCCTACGAGGGCGACGACGCCGCCCGCCACGTGCGTCAGATTCTGGAGGAGAACGCCCGCGAGGACGTTCATGACTGAACGGGTGTGCGCCGTCGTCGTCACCCACCGGCGCCCCGACGAACTCGCGAAGTCGCTGGACGCGGTCACCAGCCAGACGCGCCTGCCCGACCATCTCATCGTCGTCGACAACGACTTCTCGTCCGGCGATCCGTGGGTCCGCGACCTGGTCGCCGGTCAACCCATCCCGACCACCTACGTCGGGTCGCTCCGAAACCTGGGCGGTGCAGGCGGTTTCGCATTCGGCATGCTGCAGGCGCTGACCATGGGCGCGGACTGGGTGTGGCTGGCCGACGACGACGGCAGGCCCGCTGACGCCTCCGTGCTCGGCACACTGCTCGAATGCGCCGAACGGCACTCGCTTGCCGAGGTGTCGCCGATGGTGTGCGACCTGGACGACCCGCAGCGGCTGGCATTTCCGCTGCGCCGCGGCCTGGTGTGGCGCCGCCGCGCCGACGAACTGCGGACGGACGGGTCGGGACAGGACCTGCTGCCCGGCATCGCATCGCTATTCAACGGCGCACTGTTCCGGGCATCGACGGTGGAAGCCGTTGGCGTGCCGGACATTCGGTTGTTCGTCCGCGGCGACGAGGTGGAGGTGCACCGCAGGCTGGTGCGCTCCGGCCTGCCGTTCGGCACCTGTCTGAATGCGGTCTACCTGCATCCGCAGGGCTCCGACGAGTTCAAGCCGATCCTCGGCGGGCGGATGCACACCCAGTACCCCGAGAACACCACCAAGCGCTACTACACCTACCGCAACCGGGGGTACCTGCAGTCCCAGCCCGGCATGCGGCGGTTGATCCCGCAGGAGTGGCTGCGGTTCGGTTGGTTCTTCCTGGTGAGCCGACGCGATCCGGCCGGGTTCATGGAATGGATTCGGTTGCGGCGGTTGGGAAGACGCGAGACCTTTTTCCGAGGCGAGCGAAGCGACGGGACGGACTTCCGGGGCGAGCGAAGCGACGGGACAAACAGGAGGGATGCATGACGTTCACCGACGCGGCAGCCCAGTCGAGGACATTCGGCCGCGCGTGGGGCGATCTGACGGCCGGGTTCAACAAGCGCGAACTGTGGCTGCACCTCGGCTGGCAGGACATCAAGCAGCGCTACCGCCGGTCGGTGCTCGGGCCGATCTGGATTACCATCGCGACGGGCACCATGGCGGTGGCGCTGGGCGGGCTGTACTCGACGCTGTTTCACCTCCCGCTGGCCGAGCATCTCCCGTACGTCACGCTCGGGCTGATCATCTGGAACCTGATCAACGCATCGATCCTCGAGGGCGCCGACGTGTTCATCGCCAACGAGGGCCTGATCAAACAACTTCCGACGCCGCTGTCGGTGCACGTCTATCGGCTGGTGTGGCGCCAGGTCCTGCTGTTCGCGCACAACATCGTGATCTTCGTGATCATCGCGATCATCTTCCCGCAGCACTGGCACTGGACCGATCTGGCGTTCATTCCGGCACTGGCCTTGATCGTGCTGAACTGCGTCTGGGTCGCCCTCTGCTTCGGCATTCTGTCCACCCGGTACCGCGACATCAGCCCGCTGTTGTTCAGCCTGGTGCAGCTGCTCTTCTACATGACGCCGATCATCTGGAACGACCAGACGCTGCGCGACCAAGGTGCAGGCGGGTGGGCGAAGATCATCGAGTTCAACCCGCTGCTGCACTACGTCGACATCGTGCGCGCCCCGCTGCTGGGCGCCGACCAGGAGCTCCGCCACTGGATCGTCGTGATCGTGCTGACCATCG
>JAOPVF010000404.1 GCA_025963195.1 Mycobacterium sp.
CGCCGACGGTTGGTCGCAGTTGCACCGCAGAATCGACGACTACCTGGCCGCCGGTTTGACCAAGTTCGTCATCCGCCCGGTGGGTCAGGACGGCATCGACGGCTTCATCGATCGGTTCGCCGCGGAACTCCTGCCGCGGGAGAACTGACCGCCCGTTGAACCCGACGGCACGCTCATTCGTGTCATGAATGGTTACCCGGTGCGAAGGAGGTGACGCCTTGTCCGCTGCGAGGTTTCGACTGCGCGGGTGGTTGGTCCTGGCGATGGTTGCCGGATTCGCCGCCCTGGTCCTTGGAGGTCCGCCGACCGCCCTTGCCGACGACCGCCAACAGTTCACTGGAACCACCATTGCGGGCCAGCCGTTCAGCGGTTCCAGCCTCGCTGGCAAACCTGCCGTCCTATGGTTCTGGACGCCGTGGTGCCCGTTCTGCAACGCCGAGGCGCCCTCGGTCAGCGCGGTGGCCGCCGCCAACCCCGGCGTGACGTTCGTCGGGGTCGCCGCCCGCTCGGACACCGGGGCCATGCAGAACTTCGTCGACAAATACCACCTCGGTTTCACCAATCTCAACGACGCCGACGGCTCCATCTGGGCGCGCTACAACGTGCCGTGGCAACCGGCCTACGTGTTCTACCGCCCCGACGGCAGCTCGACGTTCGTGAACAACCCGACCTCCGCCATGCCGCAAGACGAGTTGGCGGACCGGGTAGCGGCGCTGACCCGGTAGGTCGGCAACCACGTGGGGCCCGACGGTCTCGGCCTTGCCTTCGGGGCCGGATTGGTGGCGGCGCTCAACCCGTGCGGGTTCGCCATGCTGCCCGCCTACTTGACCCTGGTGGTGCGCGGCGCCGAAACCGGGGGAATGTCTGCGTTGGGCCGGGCGGTGGCCGCCACCGCGGCGATGGCTCTCGGATTCGTCGCGGTGTTCGGAACGTTCGGGTTGCTCGCGGTGTCCGTCGCCAACACGGCTCAGCGCTACATGCCCTACGCGACCGTGGTGATCGGCATTGCGCTTGCCGCACTGGGTGTTTGGCAGTTGACCGGCCACGAGGTGAAGGTCCCGATCCGAGATCCGTTGGCGCGGGGGAGCCGCTGGGGGCCGACGGCAGCGCTCGGGTCGATGTTCGGGTACGGCGTGAGCTACGCGCTCGCATCCTTGTCCTGCACGGTCGGACCGTTTCTCGCGATCACCGGGATCGGCGTCGGTTCGGCGGGCGGCGGCCTGCCCGCGGTCATGGCGTACACGGCAGGCCTGACGCTCGTCGTCGGCACGCTCGCCGTGGCCGCCGCGCTCGCCGGTTCGTCGCTGGTGCAGCGGCTGCGCCGGATCCTGCCCTACGTCAACCGAATCAGCGGCGGCCTGCTCGTCCTCGTCGGCGCCTACGTGGCGTATTACGGATGGTTCGAACTGAGACTCTTCGCAGGCGCCGACCCGCGGGACCCCGTCATAGCCGCGGCCGGCCGACTGCAGGGCGCGCTGGCCGGCTGGGTCCACCGGGCCGGAGCGTGGCCGTGGTTGGCAGTGCTGGCTGTTCTGCTGGTCGGTGCGGCAGTGTGGTCGGTGCGACGAGCTCGCCCCGCCGTCAGGCCCCCCGTCGCTTCGCTCGCCCCAGGAAAACCCCCCGTCGCTTCGCTCGCCCCAGGAAAGGAGCCGACATGACCGACTGGCCCGACCGGCTCGCCGTGCGCTCGTGGACGGCCGCCGACAGTGAGGCGGTCGCGCACTGGCGGTACTCCGGCAGGTGGTCGATCTACGACCAGAGTGACGGCAACCAGATGGCAGCGGCCGACGTGACGGAGGTCGATGGCCATCGTGCCATCGTCGCGGTAGACGACGGCACCCTGGTCGGGTTCTACTGCGTCGGCATCGAGGCATTGGTGCCCGGTGTCGAATCCGACGACGAGATGATCGACCTGGGTGTCGGGATGGCGCCGGAGTTCGTTGGCGATGGCCGCGGGACCGCATTTCTGCAGGCCGTCCTCGACGACCTAGGCCGCGAGCTGCCCGCCAAACCCGTCAGGGCACTCATCCAGACGTGGAATGCCCGCAGCCTGTCACTGGCGCGGCGATTTCGTTTCGCCGAGGCGGGTATCCACCGGTGTGTCCAGGACGGGAACCAGGTCGACTACACGATCGTCGTGCGGCCTGCTCGTGGTTGATCGAAAGAGAAGTCATCCGATGTTTTCAGCAAACATTCGTCCAGACGATTCACAGCGGGCTCAGCAACGCCACAAAGGAACCCGTGCTCGGGCCGGTTCAGCATGGGGATTACGAGTCGGTGGCACGGGCAAACTTGGCGGCAACCGATTCGCTGAGGGCTTCGCGACTCAGGTAGTGTGCGTAAATTGCGCATACGTGCATAGGGCGAGGCTCTCCAGACAGCGTGGAGCTTCAGACGAAACACATACCAGACGCCGAAGGCTGTGACTTGCCAGATACAAAGAGCGATACCAAGGGCTTGAAGCCGCACTTCGAAGACGTGCAGGCACATTACGACCTGTCCGATGACTTCTTCCGGCTCTTCCTGGACCGCACCCAGACCTATAGCTGCGCGTACTTCGAGCGCGACGACATGACGCTCGAAGAGGCCCAGCTCGCCAAGATCGACCTATCCCTCGGCAAGCTCGGGCTGGAGCCGGGCATGACGCTGCTCGACGTCGGCTGTGGCTGGGGCGCGACGCTCAACCGGGCCCTGGAGCGCTACGACGTCAACGTCATCGGCCTCACGCTGAGCAAGAACCAACAGGCTCATGCCACGGAACTACTTGCCAAGTCGGACAGCCCCCGTAGCAAGCGAGTGCTGCTCGAGGGCTGGGAGCAGTTCGACGAGCCCGTCGACCGGATCGTGTCGATCGGCGCATTCGAGCACTTCGGCAAGGACCGCTGGGACGACTTCTTCAAGATGGCGTACGCGGCACTGCCCGCCAACGGCCGGATGATGCTCCACACCATCGTCAAGCCGAGCCGCGAGGAGATGGAAGGCCGTGGCCTGCCGCTGACGATGACGAAGATCAAGTTCTTCAAGTTCATCATGGACGAGATCTTCCCCGGCGGTGAGCTGCCGTACGTCGCCGATCTCGAGAAGAACGGGGTCAAGGTCGGCTTCGAGGTCACTCGGGTGCAGCCGCTGCGGTTGCACTACGCCCGCACCCTGGACATCTGGGCCGCGGCGCTCGAGTCGCGCAAG
>JAOPVF010000419.1 GCA_025963195.1 Mycobacterium sp.
CGAGGTCACCGCCAAGGTCGGCACCGACCTGGTGATGTCGGCCACGGCCCAGCTGGCCGCCCCGAAGACGGTGTACGCGTTCCCGGGCCAGGGCATTCAGTACAAGGGCATGGGCATGGAGGTCCGCAGCCGGTCCAAGGCCGCCCGCAAGGTGTGGGACATGGCCGACAAGTTCACCCGCGAAACCCTGGGTTTCTCGGTGCTTCACGTGGTCCGTGACAACCCGACCGGCCTGATCGCCAGCGGCGTGCACTACCACCATCCCGAGGGCGTGCTGTACCTGACGCAGTTCACCCAGGTCGCCATGGCGACGGTGGCTGCCGCCCAGGTCGCCGAGATGCGCGAGCAGGGCGCGTTCGTCGAGGACGCGATCGCCTGCGGTCACTCCGTCGGTGAATACACCGCGCTGGCATGCGTTTCCGGCGTGTACCCGCTGGAGGCACTGCTGGAGATGGTGTTCCATCGCGGCAGCAAGATGCACGACATCGTCCCGCGCGACGAGCACGGCCGCTCCAACTACCGGCTCGCCGCCATCCGGCCGTCGCAGATCGATCTCCCCGATGACGACGTACCTGCGTTCATCGACGGGATCGCCGAGAGCACCGGCGAATTCCTGCAAATCGTGAACTACAACCTCCGTGGCTCGCAGTACGCCATCGCGGGCACGGTGCGCGGTCTCGAGGTTCTCGAGGAAGAGGTCGAGAAGCGCCGCGAACTGTCCGGCGGCAAGCGGTCGTTCATCCTGGTGCCCGGCATCGACGTGCCGTTCCACTCGTCCGTGCTGCGGGTCGGTGTCGCCGACTTCCGGCGCTCGCTGGAGCGGGTCATGCCGCGCGACGCGAATCCCGATCTGCTCGTCGGCCGCTACGTCCCGAACCTGGTGCCGCGGCCGTTCACGCTGGACCGCGACTTCATCCAGGAGATTCGCGACCTGGTGCCCGCCGAGCCGCTCGACGAGGTGCTCGCCGACTACGACACCTGGCGCAACGAGAGGCCGACCGAGCTCTGCCGCAAGATCGTCATCGAATTGCTGGCCTGGCAGTTCGCCAGCCCGGTGCGCTGGATCGAGACACAGGACCTGCTGTTCATCGAGGAGGCCGCAGGCGGCCTCGGGATCGAGCGGTTCGTCGAAATCGGCGTGAAATCGGCACCGACGGTCGCCGGCCTGGCCACGAATACGCTGAAGCTGCCGGAGTATTCGCACAACACGACCGAGGTGCTCAACTCCGAGCGCGACGCCGCCGTGCTGTTCGCGACCGACACCGATCCGGAACCCGAGGACGGCGCCGCCGCAGGCGACGACACGCCGGCACCGGTCGCGGAGGCCGCTTCAGTGCAGGCCGCACCGGCTCCCGCTCAGGCCGCACCGAGTGGCGGTCCGCGTCCTGACGACATCGGGTTCGACGCTGCCGACGCCACGCTCGCGCTCGTCGCCCTTTCGGCGAAGATGCGCATCGACCAGATCGAGTCGCTGGACTCCATCGAGTCGATCACCGACGGCGCGTCCTCACGACGCAACCAGCTGCTGGTGGACCTTGGCTCTGAGCTCAACCTCGGCGCGATCGATGGGGCGGCCGAGGCCGACCTGGCCGGGCTCAAGGCTCAGGTGACCAAGCTGGCGCGCACGTACAAGCCGTATGGGCCCGTGCTCTCCGACGCGATCAACGACCAGCTGCGCACGGTGCTCGGCCCCTCCGGCAAGCGGCCCGCTGCGATCGCCGAACGCGTCACCAAGACATGGGAACTGGGCGAGGGCTGGGCGAAGCACGTCATCGTCGAGGTCGCGCTCGGCACCCGCGAGGGCAACAGCGTGCGCGGTGGTTCGCTCGGCGGACTGCACGAGGGTGCGCTGGCCGACGCGGCGACGGTGGACAAGGTCGTCGACGGAGCCGTCGCTGCGGTCGCAGCCCGCAAGGGCGTCTCGGTGTCGCTGCCGTCGTCTGGCGCCGCAGGCGGCGGCGTGGTGGACTCCGCCGCGCTGAGCGAGTTCGCCGAGCAGGTCACCGGTCGCGATGGCGTGCTCGCCTCGACCGCGAGGATGATCCTCGGTCAGTTGGGTCTCGACGACCAGGTCAGTGCGCCCGAGGCAGTCAACGACACCGAGCTGATCGATCTCGTCACCGCCGAATTGGGTTCGGACTGGCCGCGTTTGGTGGCACCGACGTTCGACGGCCGCAAGGCCGTGCTGTTCGATGACCGCTGGGCCAGTGCCCGCGAGGATCTCGCCCGGCTGTGGCTGATGGACGACGGCGACATCGACACCGACTGGCCGCGACTGTCCGAGCGCTTCGAGGGTGCCGGACACGTGGTTGCCACGCAGGCGAACTGGTGGCAGGGCAGGGCGCTCGCCGCGGGCCGAAACATCCACGCGTCGCTCTACGGGCGCGCGGCAGCCGGTGCGGAGAACCCCGAGAGGGGCCGCTACGCCGACGAGATCGCAGTGGTGACGGGTGCCTCCAAGGGCTCGATCGCCGCGTCCGTCGCCGCGCAGTTGCTCGACGGGGGAGCGACCGTCATCGCCACCACGTCCAAGCTGGACGACGACCGGCTGGCGTTCTATCGGACGCTCTACCGGGACAACGCCCGGTTCGGTGGCCAGCTGTGGGTGGTGCCAGCGAACATGGCGTCCTACAGCGACATCGACGCGCTGGTCGACTGGGTCGGCAATGAGCAGACCGAAACCCTTGGGCCGCAGGCGGTCCACCTCAAGGACGCCCTGACGCCGACGTTGCTGTTCCCGTTTGCGGCGCCGCGCGTGGCGGGTGACCTGTCCGAAGCGGGCTCACGCTCCGAGATGGAGATGAAGGTTCTGCTGTGGGCCGTGCAGCGGCTCATCGGTGGCCTGTCGCACATCGGCTCCGAGCGCGACATCGCCTCGCGGCTGCACGTCGTGCTGCCCGGTTCGCCGAACCGCGGCATGTTCGGTGGTGATGGCGCCTACGGTGAGGCCAAGTCGGCACTCGACGCGGTGGTAACGCGCTGGAAGGCCGAATCGTCGTGGGCGCAGCGGGTTTCGCTCGCGCACGCGCTGATCGGCTGGACTAAGGGCACCGGCTTGATGGGCCACAACGACGCCATCGTCGGTGCCGTCGAAGAGGCGGGCGTCACCACCTACTCGACCGAGCAGATGGCATCGATGCTGCTCGACCTGTGCGACATCGAGTCCAAGGTGGCCGCCGCGCGTGAACCGTTGCGCAAGGACCTGACCGGTGGTCTCGGCGAGATCGACATCGACATGGGCGAATTGGCCGCCAAGGCCCGCGAGGAGATGGCAGCCGAGGCACCTGCGGACGACGAGGTGGATCTCGACACCATCCGGGCGCTGCCGTCACCTCCGCGTGGCTACGCGGCTGCGCCGCCGCCGGTCTGGGGCGACCTTGACGTCGACCCCGCCGACCTGGTGGTGATCGTCAGCGGTGCCGAGCTCGGGCCCTACGGTTCGTCGCGCACCCGCTTCGAGATGGAGGTCGCCGGCGAGTTGTCGGCGGCAGGCGTGCTCGAGCTGGCATGGACCACCGGGCTGGTGAAGTGGGAGGACGATCCGAAGCCGGGTTGGTACGACACGCAGTCCGGCGATCTGGTCGACGAGGGCGAGCTGGTGGAGCGCTACCACGACGTCGTCGTGGACCGAGTGGGCATCCGCGAGTTCGTCGACGACGGCGCAATCGATGCCGATCATGCAGCCCCGCTGCTGGTTTCGGTCTTCCTCGACACGGACTTCACCTTCGTGGTGTCGTCGGAGGCGGACGCCCGCGGCTTCGCTCAGTTCGATCCCGAGCACACCGTCGTCGCACCGGTGCCCGACAGCACCGACTGGCAGGTCACGCGGAAGGCGGGCACCGAGATCCGGGTGCCGCGCAAGGTGAAGATGTCGCGCACCGTCGGTGCGCAGATCCCCACCGGCTTCGATCCGAGCGTGTACGGCGTTAGCCCGGACATGATGAGCTCGATCGACCGTGTTGCGCTGTGGAACCTGGTCACGACCGTCGATGCATTCCTGTCGGCGGGGTTCTCGCCGAACGAGCTGATGCGTTGGGTGCATCCAAGTTTGGTGGCAAGCACCCAGGGCACCGGCATGGGCGGAATGACGTCCATGCAGACGATGTACCACGGCAACCTGCTTGGCCAGAACAAGCCCAACGACATCCTGCAGGAGGTGCTGCCGAACGTCTTCGCGGGCCACGTCGTTCAGTCGTACGTCGGAAGCTACGGCGCGATGATCCATCCCGTCGGGGCGTGTGCGACGGCTGCGGTGTCCGTCGAGGAGGGTGTCGACAAGATCCGCCTCGGCAAGGCGGAGTTCGTGGTCACGGGCGGCTACGACGACCTCACGTTGGAGGCCGTCACCGGCTTCGGAGACATGTCGGCAACCGCCGAAACCGAAGTCATGCGCGCCAAGGGCATCAGCGATTCGAAGTTCTCTCGGGCCAATGATCGGCGCCGGCTGGGCTTCGTCGAGTCGCAGGGCGGCGGGACGATCCTGCTGACCCGTGGTGATCTGGCGGTCAAGATGGGCCTTCCGGTCTTGGCGGTCGTCGCCTACGCCTCGTCGTTCGGCGATGGCGTGCACACGTCGATCCCCGCCCCTGGCCTCGGTGCTCTGGGTGCCGGCCGCGGTGGCAAGGATTCGCAGCTGTCGCGCTCGCTGGCGGAGCTGGGTGTGAGTGCCGATGACATCGCGGTGATCTCCAAGCACGACACGTCGACGCTGGCCAATGATCCCAACGAGTCCGAACTGCACGAGCGGCTCGCGGCATCGATGGGCCGGTCGACGGGTGCGCCGCTGTTCGTGGTCAGTCAGAAGAGCCTGACCGGTCACGCCAAGGGCGGTGCGGCTGCCTTCCAGATGATGGGGCTGTGCCAGATCATGCGCGACGGCGTCATTCCGCCGAACCGCAGCCTGGACTGCGTCGACGACGAGTTGGCGGGCGCAGCTCACCTGGTGTGGGTCCGCGAGACCCTGCAGCTGGGCGAGAAGTTCCCGATCAAGGCCGGTCTGGTGACCAGCCTTGGCTTCGGGCACGTGTCCGGCCTGGTGGCGCTGGTGCACCCGGAGGCGCTCCTGGCGGCCGTCGATCCGGCGGAGCGGGACGACTACAAGCAGCGGGCCAACGCCCGCGTGCTGGAGGGTCAGCGCAGGCTGGCATCGGCGATCGCAGGCGGCCCCGCACTCTACGAGCGTCCTGCCGACCGACGGTTCGGCCACGACTCGCCCGAGAAGCGGCAGGAGGCCGACATGTTGCTCGACCCGGCGTCGCGGCTCGGCGAGGACGGCCGGTACTCGCGATGACCGCTCGTGGTCTCGGCTAGCGTTCGTCGGATGAGCATCGTCGGCGTCGGCATCGACCTGGTCTCCATTCCGGACTTCGCCGAGCAGGTGGACCAACCGGGCACGGTCTTCGCGGAGACGTTCACGCCGGGTGAGCGCCGCGACGCCGCGGACAAGAGTTCGTCGGCGGCGCGGCACCTCGCGGCGCGGTGGGCGGCCAAGGAAGCGGTGATCAAGGCCTGGTCTGGTTCACGGTTCTCGAAGCGCCCGATGCTGCCAGAGGGCATTCACCGTGACATCGAGATCATCACCGATATGTGGGGACGCCCGCGCGTGCGCCTGTCCGGTGCGATCGGCGAGCACCTGAAGGACATCACGATCCATCTGTCGCTGACCCACGACGGTGACACCGCCGCTGCGGTGGCGGTGCTGGAGTCCGCGGGCTAGCCCTTTCCCCCGCGAGCGCGCGTGTCTGCGGGCGACACGCCGCTCGATGGCCACACTTTGCGCGCGCTCGCACACATCGGGGAAGCGACTAACCTCGGCCGGGTGAGTGATCTCGTCGCCCGTGTCCAAGCAGTGCTGCCGTCCGTCCGCGCCGACCTCGAGGACCTCGTTCGCATCCAATCGGTGTGGGCGGATCCGGCCCGCCGTGACGAGGTGCGCCGCAGTGCCGACGCGGTGGCAAAGCTGTTGTCCGGCGCGGGCTTCGACGACGTGCGCATCGTCAGCGAAGGCGGTGCGCCCGCGGTGATCGCGCGGCACCCCGCGCCGCCCGGCGCGCCGACCGTGCTGCTGTACGCCCACCATGACGTGCAGCCGGAGGGCGACGCATCGCAGTGGGCGTCACCGCCGTTCGAGCCGACCGAGCGCGACGGCCGGCTGTACGGCCGGGGGAGTGCCGACGACAAGGCAGGCATCGCAACACATCTGGCCGCGTTCCGGGCGCACGGCGGCAAGCCGCCCGTGGGGGTGACCGTGTTCGTCGAAGGCGAGGAGGAGTCCGGGTCGCCTTCATTGGGCGCACTGTTGGGGGCTCATCATGACCTGCTCGCCGCCGACGTCATCGTGATCGCCGACTCCGACAACTGGAGCACGGAGATCCCGTCGCTCACGGTGTCGCTGCGCGGCCTTGCCGACTGCGTCGTCGAGGTCGCCACGCTCGACCACGGGCTGCACTCCGGCATGTGGGGTGGCGTCGTGCCCGACGCTCTGAGCGTGCTGGTGCGCGTGCTGGCCAGCCTGCACGATGACGACGGCAACGTGGCGGTGGCCGGTCTGCACGAGGGCACGGCAGCCGACGTCGACTACCCGCCCGACCGGGTGCGAGGAGACACCGACCTCCTTGATGGTGTGGCGGAGATCGGTTCGGGGTCGGTTCCGCAACGGCTGTGGGCGAAGCCGGCGATCACCGTCATCGGCATCGACACCACACCGATCGCGTCGTCGTCGAACACGTTGATCCCGCGCGCCCGCGCGAAGGTCAGCATGCGAGTAGCGCCCGGCGGTGATGCAGCCGCACACCTGGAGGCACTCACCCGGCACCTCGAGCAGCACGCGCCGTGGGGTGCTCGGGTGATCGTCACGCCAGGCGACATCGGCCAGCCGTACGCCATCGACGCCAACGGACCCGTCTACGACGCCGCGCGCGCCGCGTTCCGGCAGGCGTGGGGCAGCGACGCCATCGACACGGGGGTTGGCGGATCCATCCCGTTCATCGCCGCGTTCGCGGATGCCTACCCGGAGGCCAAGATCTTGGTGACCGGCGTCGAGGACCCGGCAACGCAGGCGCACAGCATCGACGAGAGCCTGCACCTCGGCGTGCTGGAACGCGCGGCCATCAGCGAGGCGCTGCTGTTGGAGAAGCTGGGCGGTTAGACCGAGATGTCGCGGCGCAGCTTGGCGACGTGGCCGGTGGCCTTGACGTTGTACTGTGCGACCTCGATCTTGCCCGACTCGTCGACCACGAACGTCGAGCGGATCACGCCCTGAACCGTCTTGCCGTACATGGTCTTCTCGCCGAAGGCACCCCAGGCCGTGAGCACCGCGCGGTCGGGGTCGGACAGCAGTGGGAACGTCAGCCCCTCGGTATCGCGGAACTTGGCGAGCTTCGCCGGCTTGTCGGGCGAGATGCCGATGACGTCGAGGCCGGCCTCGTTGAGTTGGGCCAGGCTGTCCCGGAAGTCGCAGGCCTGCTTGGTGCAGCCGGGGGTGGACGCGGCGGGGTAGAAGTAGACGATCACCTTGCGGCCCTTGAAGTCGCTCAGCTTCACCGTGTTGCCGTCGGCGTCGCGCAGGCTGAAGGCGGGTGCTTTGTCGCCCACCGCGAGACGAGGGGTCGGTGGCATGCGTATGTGTCCCTTCGGTCGGCCGGCGCGCCGGATCGCAGCTGGCCTGAACTAGGGTAGTTCGGCAAGGCAGTGACGTGAGTTGGAGGGGTTGACGTGGCGGACCGGGATCCGGACAGCATCAAGCAGGACATCAACCAGGCTCGCGATCAGTTGGCGTCGACCGTGGATGCCCTGGCCGAGCGGGCGAATCCCCGCAGGATTGCCGACGATGCCAAGGCGGGCCTGGTGCAGTTCGTCACGAAGCCTGCGGTGGCGGTGTCCCTGGCGGGCGTCGGCACCCTGGTGATCGTGCTGGTGATCCGCCGCATCAGGCGGCGCTGAGCCCCGCTCGGTCAGCGACGGCGGCGAGGCCGGAACCAGTCGGTGGACCACCGGCTGGGCGGGTTTGCGGTGCGGCCAAGCCTGCTGCAGCTGTAGACCGTCACGACACATTGCGAGGTTGCCTCATCATCGTCGTCCAGGCTGGGCGAGGTGGAGGTCAGCGACGCGCTCGTGATCGTCATCAGCTAAGACCTCCGTTCCTATCTTCGTCGCCTGGGGGGCTGGCGTTCGTTGTTCGCCAGCTAATCAGATGCTAGCAGCTGTACCCCGATTTGCACTGGTTGAAACTCGGCGGGCCGTAATCCTCAACGCCTTCCGCTACCGGGGGTTTCGATACGGGTAGCAGGCCCGAAACTGACACAGCCGCCGATTTCAGCACATAGTCGAGCCGGGGCGCTGGCGGATCTCAATCAATATTGACATCGTCGTCAATACAGGTGTTTGATGGTTGCTGGAATTAATGTGTTTGGCCAAGAGTTCGACGTCGGAGCGGCGATTGCCGCCCATGGGAAGGCCGCGAGCGGAAAGCCGGATCCACTACTGTCATATGCGTCAATTCTTATTTCAGCCCAATGATTGTGACGGTACTCACTAGCCGTTCGCTAGTTCGTATAACCAAGTTTCCAACCGGGTCGACCAGGCGTACGCAATTCGGCCACGCGTGCCTGTCCCGGCAACGTGAATACCGCGCGCCGGGTGTGACTGAATTCATCGTCGCAAACACTGACATCGGCGCTCGCGAGGTGCCCGCGGCGGCTCCGACCTCAGACGACGGGTCTTCGACTCTCCCCTGTTCGCCGATTTGGATGACTGCAATCGTTATCAGCAATTACGGCAGGTTCACTTTTCTTGGTGATCTCGAACGTGCGCAGGAGTGGCAATTCCGCAACCATCGCCGAGCCCGATACGCATGTCGCGCGGTTGACGGTCGTGTATCCGGCGTTCAAGATCGCCGATCAATCGGCGACTGTGGTCTGGGAGTGGCGAGCGGCGTCGTCGATGCGAGGCAACTCGTCCCGAATCCACCGCGAATGCACCGAGATGCGAAGTACGTTTCCCGTTGTGTGGCCATTTCGTCGAACTCGGGGTTTCGCCGGCGTCAATGCACCACGGAGAGCGGCAGCGAGGTCCCATTCGCGCTCACCGACGCTGGCTAGGCTGCCACCGTGGAGGCTCGCGCGCGGTTGGTATTCGCCGTGATCGCACTCGCCGTGGCGGGGTCCTACGGGTCGATGGCCGACCGAGGGCACTGTACTCCCGAGAATGACGAAGACCCTGCCTGAGCAGGGTCTTCGTATTGTGCGCCGTCAGGGTTTCGAACCCCGGACCCGCTGATTAAGAGTCAGCTGCTCTACCAACTGAGCTAACGGCGCGCGTGAGCGACAATAACAGCCCCCCCACGTAGATGAAAATTGCTTGGCCGGCGGCGTGAGGCGGCGCGCATGGTCACACCGGACTCCCAGGTTGCCCTTAGACTTACCGGCAAGTAGTGGAGCATCCCGACGAGTCCTAGGCGTGAGGTGGAGCTAAGCATGTGGCAGGTCGATTCGATGGCCCGTCCGCGTCGGAAGTCCGTGGTGGCGGCGCTGCTACTGGTCCATGCAGTGGTCTTCGGGATCAGCGCCTGCAACAGTGCGCCCGCCGCTGCGCCCCAACCTCAGACCATCACCGACAAGGGCACCCCGTTCGGTGATCTGTTGGTGCCGAAGCTCACAGCCTCGGTCACCGACGGCGCGGTCGGCGTCACGGTCGACGCACCCGT
>JAOPVF010000434.1 GCA_025963195.1 Mycobacterium sp.
GCTGGTACTCGAAACACGCTCATGGAAATTCCTCTCGGGCGACACGGATCACTGTCCCGGAGGTGTCCGTTTCTCTGCCTGAGCGGCCTGACGTCTCGTGTTGAACTCGGGTAGTCAAATGCTAACAGGCCCACTCAGGGCGCGCCCGGTCCAACCACGGGCTCGGCTGGCTCCTGCTGCGTCCTGGTCGTGCGCCAGCCCAGCAGTCGCATGCCGTGGTAGACGACCAGCGCGGCGATCGAGCCGAGCGCGATGCCCGTGAAGATCAAAGACCCTGCGTGCCAGGTGAAGTCGGCGATGCCGATGATCAACGGGATGGCGGCGGTCATCTGGTTGATGGGCTGGCTGAAGTCGACGTCATTGGTCAGCCAGATGCGCACGCCGAGGATGCCGACCAAGCCGTACAACACGATCGTGGCGCCGCCGAGGACGCCTGGCGGGATCGCGGAGATGGTCGCCCCCACCTTGGGGCACAACGACAATCCGATGGCGACCGCGGCAGCGACCCAGTACGCCGCGGTGGAGTACACCCGCGTGGCGGCCATGACGCCGATGTTCTCGGCATAGGTGGTGGTGGCCGAGCCGCCACCGACACCGGCCAGCGCCGTGGCCACCCCGTCGGCGGCCAGCGCGCGGCCGATGAGCGGATCGGTTTCGGTGCCCGTCATCTGACCGACCGACTTGACGTGCCCGATGTTCTCGGCGATCAGCGCGATCACGGCGGGCAGGAACAACGGCAGCACCGACCAGGTGAACGTCGGCGCCTGGAAATCCGGAAGGCCGAGCCAGGGCGAGGCCGCGATCGCCGCGGTGTCGACGTCACCGAGGGCGAGCGCCACCAGGTAACCGAGCACGACGGCCACGAAGATCGCGAGCCGCCCGATGATGCCGCGGAAGAACGCCAACGCCGCGACCAGCAGCACCAGGGTGACGATGCCGACCAGCGGGCCCTTCTCGAAGTTGTTCTTCGCGGCAGGCGCCAGGTTGAAGCCGATCAGCGCGACGATGGCTCCGGTCACCACCGGCGGCAGGATCAGGTCCAGCCAATGGGTGCCGACCAGGTGCACGACGGCCCCGATGATGATCAACAGCACGCCGACCGCCACCAAACCGCCAAGCGCGCTGCCGGTTCCGTTCGACGCCACCGCCGCCGTCACCGGGGCGATCACCGAGAAACTCGACCCGAGATAGCTCGGCAGCCGGTTGCCGGTGATGATCAGGAAGAGCACCGTGCCGACGCCGGAGAAGAGCAGCGTCGTGGTAGGCGGGAAGCCGGTCAGCACCGGCACCAGGAACGTGGCGCCGAACATGGCCACCACGTGCTGGGCGCCGATGCCGATGGTGCGTGGCCAGCTCAGCCGTTCATCGGGTGCGACGACCGCTGCGTCGGACGGGACGGGCTTCCAGGTCAGGGGTATCACGGCTTCTGACTACACACCATGACCGCGCGGATCGCATCTTGATTGGCCGACATCGACGATCCGTCCGAGGGCAAGCAAGCTGTGGGATCTGACCCAGGCGCTTCGTCGCGGGGCTCACGTAGCGTCCAGTTATCGGCCGGCAACTATAGGAGCGACACTATGACGATCTACTGCTACGACACCGAGTTCCTCAACGACGGCCGGACCATTGAACTGATCTCGATCGGCATCGTATGCGAGGACGGTCGCGAGACGTGATGGACACTTATGTCAAGCCGAAGTCGGTGATCGCCAACGACGTTCGCGAGTTTCTACTGTCCAGCGCGGTTCCCGCTACGCCCGAATTGTGGGCGTACTTCGCGGCCTATGACCACGTCGCCCTGGCCCAATTGTGGGGCAAGTTGATCGATCTTCCGACGGGCACACCGAGGTACACCCACGACCTCAGGCAGGAGATGGACCGCGTCGGGGTGGCGTCGAGTGCCGTACCGAAACCTCCGAACGCACACGACGCCTTGGCCGATGCGCGCTGGAATCTCGAGATGCTGCAGGCGATCCGACAAGAGAGCCCATGAGGTGCATCGCGGCCAGATACGGCGAAAGGTGCTCTCGACGGTGCTCTGCGACGGTCTTCGAGATCAATGGCTAGACATTCCAGGTCAGAAATCCAGTAGTGACGACGACCTGACGTAGGACAGGATCAGCAGCATGGCCCACCCACTGCCCTACGGGGACGTGTTCAGAACCCAGCACTCCACCGAGCATCGCTGGCGCGTCGCCCAAGCAGGACTCATCCTGCTCTCGGAGATCGGCTCCACGATGCACGGCGTTTCGAGCGGCGATACCGGGGACGACATCGACCTGATGGGCATCTGCGTCGAGCCGCCACTGGAAGTCCTGGGCCTTGGCGACTTCGAGCAGTACGAGTACCGCGACCGCAAGGTCAACGAACGGTCCCGCGAAGGCGACACCGACCTCGTGGTCTACGGACTGCGCAAGTGGGTTCGGCTCGCCGCGTCCGGCAACCCGACGGTCATAATGCCGCTGTTCAGCGACTCCGAAATCCACGTCAAGCACATCAACCGTTTCGGGCTACTCCTGCGAGAGGAGTTCCCGCAGTTCCTAAGTCAGCAGGCAGGGCATCGGTTTCTCGGATATATCGATGGTCAGCGCCAGCGATATCTGGACCCCGATCGAGTGGATTCCAAGCACGCCACGCGGCCCGAACTGGTCGAGAGGTACGGCTGGGACACCAAGACGGGTTACCACGCCCTACGCCTGGCAATTCAAGGCAAGCAGCTGATGGACGCTGCCCGCATCGACCTGCCGATGCGTGACGAAGACCGTGAGTTCTTGCTTGCCGTCCGTCATGGCGAGTACAGCCGGGAATGGGTGATCGAAGAAACCGACCGGCGCGTAGTTGCGCTCAAGGCGGCGATCACCCAATCGCCTCTGCCCGAAAGGGTCGACCGAGCAGAGGTCAGTGTGTGGATGACCAACTTTCAACGTGCATGGTGGGAAGAGCACCGCCTCTGAACGGTGACGCTTACCCCCGGGGTCTGCCCCCTCCCCTGGGGTTAGGGGGACGCCGTGCGGGGCGCCTGAGCCAGTAAGCGGCCCCGCCGACCGTCACGACGCCAACACCCGTCAGCACCGACCAAATCGGCAGCGAGAACGCCAGCACGACACAGCCCACCAGGCCTGCCACTGGAATTACCTTGCCGCGCAGGGTCATCGCAGAGGCATTGGCGATGGCGTAGTACAGCAGCACCGCGAACGAGGAGAAGCCGATCGCGCCGCGCACGTCGACCACCGCGGCCAGCACCGCCACCACGACGCCGACCGCGATCTCGGCGCGGTAGGGGCTGTTGAACCGTGGATGCACTGCCGCCAGTCGATGGGGGAGGTGCCGGTCGCGCGCCATCGCCAGCGTCGTGCGGGAAACGCCGAGGATCAGTGCCAGCAGCGACCCGAGCGCGGCTACCGCGGCGCCGACCCGGACGACGGCTGCGAGCTCGGGATGTCCTGCCGACGACACCGCCTCGACCAGCGGTGCCGTTGCCGAAGCCAGTGTCACGCTGCCCAATTCGGCCAACACGGTGACCGCGACCGCGGCATACACCAGCAGGGCCAG
>JAOPVF010000330.1 GCA_025963195.1 Mycobacterium sp.
GCGATCAGCAATGCGGGCACGGGCGCGTCGGCACCCACCGTCACCGTTTGCGCGATCTGGGCGACCAGCAGCACTGCCAGCCCGGTGCGCAGAACTCGCCGAGGACGAAGGCGGTGCAGCCATCGCCCCACGAAGGGGCCGAGCAGAGTCATGGTGGCCGGAACCGCGAACAGCATCAGGCCGGCCGTCGCGACGGAGAATGACCTGCCCACCAGATACAGCGGGATCGCCAGCAGAGTCGCACCGAGGCAGAACATCTGCGCGAAGCCCGCCAGGCAGCTGCGCGCGAAACGGGACTCGGTGACGAGGCGGACGTCGACGAACGGGTCCTGCACCCGCGTGCAATGCCAAATGAACCACGCCAGAATCACCATCGCGACCAAGGTCATCGCCACCGCCGCCAACGCCGTCACGTCCGGCTGGGAGATGAGCGCAAGACCGAGCATCAGCAGCGCCGAACCCAACGTCAGCGACGCTGCCCCGGTGAGATCGAATCTGATCTTCACGCCGGGGTACGACGGCACATAGCGCAGTGTTCCCGCGAAACCGATCAGCGCCACCGGGACGAGGGGGACGAACACCCAGCGCCATCCCAAGGCGTCGGCGACGAACCCTCCCATCGTCGGCCCCACCGCCTGGCCAATCCCGTTCACCGACGCCCACGCCCCGATCGCCGTGCTGCGCGCTTGGCCGGAGAACATCCAGGTGAGCAGGCCCATCACCGCGGGGGCGAACGCGGCAGCGGCCAGTCCTCCCAGCGCCCGCCATGCAATCAACAACGGCAGGGACGGTGCGGTCGCCGCACCGATCGCGCACACCGCGGTGGCCAGCAGGGCCGCACAGTAAACCCGCCTGCGGCCGAACCGGTCACCGAACCAGCCGGCGAGCGGGATGGCCGCGGCGAAGCTGACCAGGAAACCCACCACCACGAATACCGCGCTACCCAGCGGCGCGTCGAAGTCGTCGATGATCGCGTCCAGCGGGACGTTGACGACGTTGTTGCTCACCGTGCCGACCAGCGTCCCGGCAAGCAGCGCCGCCAACCCGAGCGGGGTGCCGCAGTCGCTGCTCGGCGCCAACGCGTCGTCGGGCGCTGAGGAACGCACCTCGGTCATGGTTACCGTGGATCCAATCTGGGTGATCTGCAATGTCCGGGCGGTTGCCTACGACACGTCCACTCTCGCATCTCTCGGGGCACCATCGGGTAGCTCACCAGTCGCCATGGTGCACATCGCAGACGGGTTCGGATTGGGCACGCTGCACGAGTCCCGACGGCGGCGGAACCGATTGTGGCCCATGGCCAATTCGTTACGTCCCGGAAACGGCGGGACACGCAGTCGACAAGATGCCAGCATATTGCACAGGGGAAGGCCGCAGCCGGTGTGCACTGTTGTCGTTGACCCAGGTCGTGACTGCGCCGACCATTCGAGCATCGAACTGCACAGCCCACGAGCAGTTTCAACGAAGGATCCCCGCCAATGGACATACAGCTCACCGCCGCACATTGGATTTATCTGGCTGGCATCATCGTCATCTTGGTCACGATGGCGGTACGCAAGAACATCGTCGTGCCGGCGGTGACCGCGACGCTGCTGACCGCCTGGGCGTTCTCCGGCAGTGTGATCACGGGACTGTCGTCGATCTTCAACGCCAGTTTGATCGCGGCCAAGGAACTGTTCAACATCTTCCTGATCATCGCGATCGTGACTGCCATGCTTGGCGCGCTGCGGGAGCTCGGCGCCGACCGGTTGATGGTGACACCGTTTCGCCGGGTGATGCGGGCGGGCACCAGCAGCTTCATCGTGCTCGCGGTGGTCACCTATGTGATCTCGCTGTTCTTCTGGCCCACGCCTGCCGTCCCGTTGGTCGGCGCGGTACTCATCCCGGTCGCGATCCGTGCAGGTCTATCCCCGCTGTCGATAGGCATGGTCGTGGCGATCGCCGGGCAGGGCATGGCGTTGTCGTCGGACTACATCATCAAGGTCGCGCCCGGCATCTCGGCCAAGGCGGCTGGGGTGGACCCCGACGCGGTTGCCGACAAGGCGTTGGTGCTGTCGCTGATCGTCGGCCTGGTCGCGCTGGCCATCACCTTCTTGACGCAGCGCCGCACCTGGCGCAAACCGTCTGCGGATCTGCTCGCCGCGTGGGAGAACCAGGCGGAGCCGGTGCCCGGCGACGCGGTGGACGAGGTCCACGATCCGCACGGCGAGCACGGTGGCCAGCCAGCACCAGCGGGCGGACGGATGCCGCACACCCCCGCACCCGTCGGCGGCCCGGTTGCGCTGGACTCCCCCGCCGAGACGGCCACCGCGACGATCGACGCGACCGATCCCAGCGCCGACCCGGTGGCGCCAGAGCCGTCCCGCAAATCGTCGGCCGCCAGAGTCTTTGCCGTGCTGGTCCCGCTGGTGTACCTGGGTTTCATCGTCTACCTGTTGCTCGGCAAGTTCACCACCGTGGTACCGCCGCTGAAAGGCGGCGACGCCGCCGCGATCGTCGGGGGGCTCGCCGCGCTGATCCTGTTCGCCGCGGCCGCCACCAACGACAAGCGCGACTTCCTGGAAACCTCGTCACAACATGTCGTCGACGGGTTGGTGTTCGCCTTCAAGGCGATGGGCATCGTGCTACCGATCGCCGGCTTCTTCTTCATCGGCAACGGGGACTTCTCCGCCGCCATCCTCGGGCTCCCGGAGGGCACTGCTGGGCCCGCCTTCCTCTTCGACCTGATGAACGCCGGGCAGTCACATCTGACTCCGAACGCGTTCGTCACATCGTTCTCGGTGTTGCTCGTCGGGCTGATTGCGGGCCTGGAGGGTTCGGGCTTCTCCGGTCTGCCACTGACCGGCTCGCTGTCCGGGGCGCTGGGGCCGGCGGTCGGGATGGACCCCAGCACGCTGGCGGCCATCGGGCAGATGGGCAACATCTGGTCTGGTGGAGGCACCCTGGTCGCCTGGTCGTCGCTCGTCGCGGTGGCGGGATTCGCCCGGGTTCCGGTGCTGAGCCTGGCCCGCAAGTGCTTCCTGCCGGTCATGGCGGGCCTGGTGCTGTGCACCCTGTTCGCCATCCTCGTCTATTGATCCCCGTCGCCGTCCCCTCGTCGAGATCTGCCTGAGGGTTGTCGCCGCCCCGTCGACCCGACCGTGGTGCAGAACTCGGCGCAGCGAAACTCTCCCCAGCTCAGGTAATCCCCAGCACGCAGCGGAAACCGATGTGGGTGGTCGCGCTGTCCTGCGACTGCGACGATCGTGCCGCGGGCCGGTAGCGATGGCAGTACTCCGGCGCGCAGAGATGCGAGCCGCCCTTGAGCGTCTGGTTGACCGTCGGGTCCGCTGACGTCGACGGCGTGCAGCACCCCTTCGCAGCACCGAGGTGGTGGGCGGAGAACCGCGTCGTCGTCCACTCCCACACGTTCCCGATCATGTCCAGCAGGCCGAACCCGTTCGGCGGGAACGCTCCGACGGGCGACGTGCCGACCCAGCCCAGCGCCCCGTCGTTGCGGTAGGGAAACCGGCCCTGCCAGGTGTTGGCCATCAACTGACCGTCGGGCGCCACGTCGTCACCCCAGGGATAGGTCGTCGTCGCGCCGCCCCGTGCGGCGTACTCCCACTCCGCCTCGGTCGGCAACCGCCGGCCCGCCCAGCGCGCGTACGCCGCCGCGTCGGTATAGGCCAGCTGCACGACGGGGTGGTCCGCCAACTCCGCGACGTCGCTGCCCGGGCCGAACGGATGGCGCCAGCAGGCGCCCGGCGCCCAGTCCCACCACTGCCGCCAGTCCCGAAGGTCGACCGGGCCCGCCGTCGGCTGGAACACCAGTGCGCCTGGCATGAGGTCCTCGGCCGCCACCCCGGGGTACAGCGCGGGATCGAGCGGCTGCTCGGCGACCGTGACGTGGCCGGTGTCGGCGACGAACTCGGCGTACTGCGCGTTGGTAACCGGATGCCGCTCGATCGCGAACGCGTCGACGGTCGCGGTGTGCACGGGAGCCTCGTCCGGATAGAAGCTCGTAGCGCCCATCCGGAACGATCCGGCGGGCAGCTCGACCAACTCCGTCACCATCGGGTCAAGGTAGGCGGACTTCGAAGTCCTCGGTGAGCAATTGCCCCGCCGCATCGAGTTGACCGACGCCGGTGGGCGCCTGCACGTGAACCGACACCAGGAAGTTCTTCGTGTTGGTCCAGACGTGCACGATGCGGTCGACGAACTGGATCGAATTCTGCGGGGTGTCCGACCATGCGCCCATCAGCTTCTGACCGCTGTAGTCGCACAGCTCACCAGGCAGGATGCTGACGCTGCTGACCGACGACCGTGACATCACCTGATCGGTGTAGTCGCGGAAGGCGGCCGCGGGATCGAGTCCGGATGGGGCGATCGTCACGGTGGCCGACATGCCATCGGGGCCGTCCATGCGTGCGCCGACGTCACCGGAACCTGGCGACGAGTCCCAGCCGGGCGGCACGGCGACGGTGATCATGGGAGCCGTCGGGTCCGAGACGGCCGCGGTGATCACGGTCCCCGGCTTGCCAGGGGCCGCACACGTGACGGCGCCGACGGGCACGGGCACCTGAATCGTCGGCACGACACCGGGCGGCGCCTGGTCTCCTGCGCCGGACGGCGGTTCGGAGCCGGGCAGCGGTTTCGCGGTTGCCTCGACGGACGACGCGGCGACGGGAACGCCCTCACTGGTGCGGGCGCACGCGGATGCGACGCCCGCCGCCACGAACACGAGCGCGACGCCTGTCCATCGCCCGAGTGTCATCAGTCCTTAGAGAATGCCTGCGCAAGGTCTCGTTCCACGTCCACGTAGGGCGTTCCCGAGATGTCCACCACCACCTTAGCGATCGTGCCGCCGGTGAACTCGTAAGGCGCCTTGTAGGCACTCGACACGGGCTGACCACCGTTGCGGCCCACCGCGATGCCGCCGCCGGCGAGACCGAAGCTTCCGGGGTGGGCGCGCACACCCGACGTGGTCGCGACGGTGTCACCGTCGACGTACAGCGACACGTCGCCGACGGGTGTGTGGCTGCCCACGACGGTGCCGGTGCGCTCGTAGCGGACGCCGAACACGTGACTGCCGAGGGGAATCTGCTGGGGCGCGGTGAGCCTCTGCTCGTCCTCCCCCATGAAGTTGTAGACGTAGTGCAACCTGCCGTCTTGGACGAACAGGACGTGACCGCCGTGACCCGCGCCCTGTTTGAACAGCACGCCTTCCGCGCCGGTGGTGTCGACGGTCACCTCGGCCAGGACGGAGAAGGACTGGCCGCGGAGCTCGGCCGCCGCACCAATGCCCACCTCGGCGGTGCCCGGGTAGTAGGTGAAGTTCTTGCGGTCGACCGAAAGGTAGGGCCGGAAGCGGCCCAAGGTCTCGAAGATGTTCAGGTCACCGAGCGGTAGCCCGTTGTACTTGTCGGCTTCGGCGAACCATAGAGCCTTGAGCTCCTCGAGTTTCTCGGGCTGCTCGGCAGCCAGGTCGTGGCACTGGCTGCGGTCGGACTCGATGTGGAACAGCTCCCAGCGGTCGTCGTCGAAGTGCGACCAACCGGCGGGGCTGGCCGCGTGCACGGTGTTGGCGAACCAGCCGTCGTGCCAGATGCCACGCGTGCCGAGCATGGTGTAGAACTGGGTCTTCTTGCCCGTATCCGCAGCCGAATCATCAAGGGCGGCTTTGAAACTCACACCATCGAGCGGCTTCTGCGCGATGCCCGAGACTTCGTAAGGCGGGGTGATTCCGAGTAGCTCGTAGACGGTGGGCGTGACATCGCAGACGTTGACGTAGTTGTCGCGGACCTCGCCGTGCGCGTCGATTCCCCTGGGCCAGCTGATGATTGCCGTGTCGGCGATACCGCCTTCGTGCGAGGCGTAGCGTTTGAACAGCTTGTATGGCGTGTTGAACGCCATCGCCCAACCGATCGGATAGTGGTTGTAGGTGTCCGGTCCGCCGAGGTGGTCGTAGAAGCGCATGCTCTCTTCGACGGTGTCGATGTAGCCGTTGAAGAACTTGTTCTCGTTGACCGATCCGTTCGGGCCGCCCTCACCACTGGCACCGTTGTCGGAGATGACGACGATGATGGTGTTGTCCAACTGCCCGGACTCGTCCAGATAGTCCAGGACACGGCCGATCTGGGCGTCGGTGTAGGACAGGAAGCCGGCGAAGACCTCGGCCATCCGGCTGAACAACCGCTTCTCTTCGTCGTTCAGCGTGTCCCATGGCCGCACCGTGTCCTGATAGGGCCACGCCTCGCCGTTGGGGCCCTTGACGTCGAGATACGGGTTGACGGGCGACAATTCGGTGTCCTGCGGGACGATGCCGAGCTTCTTCTGGTTCTCGAGCACGGTCTCCCGGTAGGCCTCGTAGCCCATGTCGAAGCGCCCGGCGTACTTGTCGGCCCAGTCGGAGAACACGTGATGCGGCGCATGGCCCGCGCCGGGGCACAGGTAGCTGAACCACGGCTTGTCCGGTGCGATCACCTTGGCGTCGCGGATGAACTCGATGGTCTTGTCGGCCAGGTCCTTCGACAGGTGGTAGCCCTCCTCGGGCGTGGCAGGCGCAGGCACCGGATGGTTGTCGTACACCAGTTCCGGATACCACTGATCGGTCTCGCCGCCCATGAAGCCGTAGAACCGCTCGAAGCCGCGGCTCAGTGGCCAATGTCGTTTGGTGGATGCCAGATTGGATTCTTCGAGCGGCGTCAGGTGCCACTTGCCAACGCAGTAGGTGTTGTAACCCCGCTCGGCGAGTACCTCGGAGAGCAACGCGGTGTCGGACGGGATCCGGCCGTTGCAGTTCGGGAAGCCATCGGTGAACTCCTCGATGGTCGCCATCCCGACAGTGGTGGCGTTGCGCCCGGTGAGCA
>JAOPVF010000495.1 GCA_025963195.1 Mycobacterium sp.
GAGCACTCCGTCCACCATGTACGAGCAGTGCCCGCCGGTATGACCGGGTGTGGGAATCGCCATCGGGTTACCGGGCAGGGCCGCCGCGACGTCTTCGGTCAACGCGTGCGCGGTGGGAATGCCTTCGCGGTTCAACGCGCCCTTGAGGGCGATCTCCACGGTCCACTTCAGGTAGCTCGGCTGCCACAACTTGGTGGCCAGGTCCACCGGTGACACTTGCTCGAGGTACTCGCGGTGCGCGTGGCCGACCTCGGCGGCGTGGCAGAAGACCGGCGTGCCATGGTTTTTCGCGAACCAGATGGCCGAACCGAAGTGGTCGACGTGCGCGTGGGTGAGCAGGAACGCATGGATGTCGTCGATGCCGAACCCGAGCTGGCGCACCGAGTCGAGAACGTCGTCGCGCTGGCCGGGGAACCCGGCGTCGATGACGAGCACGCCGGTGTCGTCGGCGACGAGGGTCCAGTTGACCAGGTCGGTGTGAGCGAAGTGGACGGTGTCGGTGATCGCCGTGAGTGCCGCCATGGCCCCGAGTTTATGCAGCCAGCGGGAGCGCGCTGCGCCACGGCCTGCGGCAGTGGAGTAGAAACGAGGTGCGCACGTGAGGAGCGGAAGGGTAGAGATGGCTGAACTGAAACTCGGATACAAGGCGTCGGCGGAGCAGTTCGCCCCACGCGAACTCGTCGAACTGGCCGTGGCGGCCGAAGCGCACGGCATGGACAGCGCGACCGTCAGCGATCACTTCCAACCGTGGCGGCACGACGGAGGTCATGCGCCGTTCTCGCTGGCATGGATGACGGCCGTCGGTGAACGCACCGAGCGCCTGGTCCTTGGCACGTCGGTGCTGACCCCGACCTTCCGCTACAACCCCGCGGTCATCGCGCAGGCGTTCGCTACGATGGGGTGTCTGTACCCGGATCGGATCTTCCTGGGTGTCGGGACCGGGGAGTCGCTCAACGAGATCGCCACCGGTTACGAGGGTGAGTGGCCGGAGTTCAAGGAGCGCTACGCCCGGCTGCGCGAAGCGGTGCGATTGATGCGCGAGCTGTGGCTCGGCGACCGGGTCGACTTCGAGGGTGAGTTCTACAAGACCAAGGGCGCCTCGATCTATGACGTCCCCGAGGGCGGCATCCCGATCTACATCGCCGCGGGCGGGCCCCAGGTGGCCAAGTACGCCGGGCGCGCGGGCGACGGCTTCATCTGCACCTCAGGCAAGGGCGAAGAGCTGTACAAGGACAAGCTCATCCCTGCGATGAGGGAGGGAGCGGAGGCGGCGGGCAAGAACCCCGACCACGTGGACCGGATGATCGAGATCAAGATCTCCTACGACCCGGACCCGAAGCTGGCGCTGGAGAACACCCGGTTCTGGGCGCCGCTGTCGCTGACCGCCGAGCAGAAGACCAGCATCCACGACCCTCTCGAGATGGAGAAGGCGGCCGACGAGCTGCCCATCGAACAGGTCGCCAAGCGCTGGATTGTCGCGTCGGATCCCGACGAAGCGGTCGAAATGGTCGGGCAGTACGTCAAGTGGGGCTTGAATCACTTGGTGTTCCACGATCCTCGCCACGATCAGCGGCGCTTCCTCGAACTCTTCAAGAAGGATCTGGAGCCGAGGCTGCGCAAGCTGGGCTAGCGCGAAGGGTCAGTCCTTGGGGCAGTATGCGGTCTCGGCGGCGACGACCAACGTTATGGCCTGTTGAGGTTGCACGCCTGGCTTGTTCTTGGTGATCAGGTTCGCGATCGACCGCCTGGAGTTGGCCTTCAGTTGCACGCAGATCTGGTGACCGACCGCGATCATCGAGGCATCGCCCTGCGGACAGTCGAACGCACTCTGGCCGCACGCCAGGTTGTTGGCCTTGAGTAGGTCGAGGAACTGCTGGTCGTTCCCGTCCGCGCGAGCAGGACCCGCGACGGCGAGCATGACGGACGAACACGCCACGATAACGGCTGCCCAGATGCGTTGCACCTGATCAGCCTAGATGTCCGAGCGCACTCCCGCGGAGGGCGCCCGTCGCGCCGCAAACCGAGAGCACCAACGACCTTGAGCCGAGGCTGCGCAAGCTGGGCTGATCGCTTGATGCCAGTTGGTTAGAACGGTGGTGGGTCTTCGTCGATGGCACGTTGGTTGCGTTGTCGTTCGGCGTGGAGTCGTTGGGCGGTCTGTTGGGCCCTACTGCACTTGCGGGTGGGCATGGTCAGTCCGCGTTCGGGTGAGCCGGCAGTCGCTGCTGGCTTGACGGTGCCAGCCGGTAGCGGCGTGGTGGTGTCCCATCGCGGGAAGGGCACTCTGCTGCCTGGTGGTCGGGTGTAGCGGTGTCCGGTGGGACTGATCCACACGATGGTCCCATCAGATAACTGGTGGTCGGTCCATCCGGTCGGGCCTACCCAGAACGTCTTGAGCAAGTGATGTTTTCGGCACAGGCATTTCAAGTTGCCGGGATGGGTCAGCCCGCCCGGACCGTGGGGTGTGGTGTGGTCGAGATCGCAACGCTCACTGGGCCGTTCGCAGCAGGGGAAGCAGCAGGTGAGGTCCCGGTTGCGGACGAACCGCGCCAACTTGGCTGACGGTCGGTAGCGCGGTTCGCTGCCCAGTTCTGCGGAGTTGGGCACTGGGCGCACGGGCGCGCCGAGCCGAATGAGTTCGGCGAGCAACGGGGTGGGCACGATTCCGCCACCGGCGATCACCGCCAATCCCGAAGCAGCGCCACGGTGTTCGGGCCGCGGCCGATCGTTTGACGGCTCGCCAGCGGGCTCGGGCTCGGCTGCCGGCTGCGCGCTGGTCTCGCGTTCCGGCGCGGTCGGTGGGTTGTCGGTCACCGGTCCGGGATTCGGCCCTGGCCCGGGTGTCGGTGCTGGGTCGGGAAGTTGGTCGTTGAGGATGTGGATGTGGATGGCCTCAGCGCGGGCATCGGGTCCGGGCGCGGTGCAGTCGGGGCGCCCGCAGGTACACGGCAGGTGGGTTCCGCCGGAGCTGAGCACCCCGAAGGCTGCCGAGCGACGTTCGCCCATGCTGCGGGGATCGTGAGGGCAGACGGTGGCGGCGAGCTGAGCGACGCGACGCTGGGCGAGTTCGGCGTCGGTGACGGTCAACCGCCCCCACATCGAGGTGGTGCCGGTGGTGTCATCGGCGTCGCCGAACTTCACGTCACAGCTCTTGGCGGCGGTGTGGAAGCGGCACACGGCGGCGGGGTCGTGGATCAGGATCGCGGCATCGATCGCGTTCTCCAACTTGGTCACCGACAACGGACTGAAGGATCCGGCGATGGCGGCGAGGTCGGCATCAACCCGGGCGAGGATGTCGGGGTCTTCGATCAGTCGGGTGCGCCAACTGATCGTGTGCGCCAGTGGGGCGGCCAGGGTGCCCTCGGCGACCAACTTCGCCACCTGAGGCAGCCGGTGGCGCAACGCCAGGCCTTGGCACATCTGCGTGGATGCCGTGCGTGGACTGATCCCGCTGGCCGCGGCAATCTCGGCGGCCGCACTGTCCCAGCCATCGCACGCCCACAACTCACGCTCCACGGGCTGTTCGGCGGCGCAGCGCCGATGGGTGAGTTCGGCGATGACGGCCATCCGGTGATAGGCCACGGTGGCCTGGGCGCGGGTCCAGCCGGTGAGCGCATCGACCAGCGTCGCATCGTCGACGTGCGGCAGGTCATCGCACTGGGCCAGTTCCTCGAACACGCTTGTGATCATGCTCGGGGACACAGACATTCACGCTCGCGGACCCAGA
>JAOPVF010000496.1 GCA_025963195.1 Mycobacterium sp.
CTCGCCCCGCGCGCGCACCCGGAGGTCGTGGAACGGCTGCGCCTCGCCGATGTCACTGCGTTTGCGGTGGAAGCGATTCCGCGGATCTCGCGGGCGCAGGTGATGGACGCGTTGTCCTCGCAGGCGAACGTCGCCGGCTACAAGTCTGTGTTGTTGGCCGCCTCGGAGTCCACCCGGTTCTTCCCAATGAAGACCACCGCGGCGGGCACGGTGAAACCCGCCACCCTGCTGGTTCTTGGTGTCGGTGTCGCCGGCCTGCAAGCCCTAGCCACCGCGAAACGACTCGGTGCCAAACCCACCGGGTATGACGAGCGCCCGGAGGTGGCCGATCAGGTCCGCTCGGTCGGCGCGCAATGGCTCGACCTGGGGATCAATGCCGCCGGCGAGGGTGGGTATGCCCGGGAGTTGACCGATTCCGAACGCGCCCAACAACAAAAGGCCCTCGAACAAGCGATCACGAAGTTCGACGTGGTCATCACCACCGCCCTGGTCCCCGGCCGCCCGGCACCCCGTTTGGTGACGGCTGCCGCTGTGCAGGGGATGAAGCCGGGCAGCGTGGTGATCGACCTGGCTGGCGAGACCGGCGGGAACTGCGAGCTCACCGAACCCGGCCAGACCGTCGTCAAGCATGGGGTGACGATCGCGTCGCCGTTGAACCTGCCTGCCACGATGCCCGAGCACGCCAGTGAGTTGTACGCCAAGAACGTCACCGCGCTGCTGGAGCTGTTGATCACCGACGGCGCCCTCGCCCCGGACTTCGACGACGAAGTGGTGGCGGCCTCCTGTGTCACCCGTGAGGGAGTGAACTGACGATGTATGACGAATTGTTGTCCAATATCGCGATCCTGGTGCTTGCCGGGTTCGTCGGTTTCGCCGTGATCTCCAAAGTGCCGAACACGTTGCACACCCCGTTGATGTCGGGCACCAACGCCATCCACGGCATCGTCGTGCTTGGTGCTCTCATCGTGCTGGGCAATCTGCCCGCCGACGCCTCCTGGGGCGTGCGGATCATCGCGTTCATCGCCCTGATCTTCGGCACCCTCAACGTGATCGGCGGGTTCCTGGTCACCGACCGGATGCTGAGCATGTTCAAGAGCAAGAAACCTGCGGCGGCCACGGAATCGAAGATTGAGGCGGCAGGCAAGTGACTTATCTCGTCAACGGGCTCTACATCCTGGCGTTCGGCCTGTTCATCCTCGGGCTGTCCGGTCTGACCGGACCGAAGACCGCGGTGCGCGGCAACTGGATCGCCGCCACCGGCATGGGCATCGCCGTCATCGCCACCCTGATCTCGGTGCGCGACACCGCATCGATCAACTGGATCCTGATCGCCGCCGGTCTGGCCATCGGTGTCGCGCTGGGGGTGCCGCCGGCCAAGAAGACCAAGATGACCGCGATGCCCCAACTGGTCGCCCTGTTCAACGGCGTCGGCGGTGGCACCGTCGCACTCATCGCGTGGGCGGAGTTCATCGAGACCGACGGCTTCGCCCACATCACCGAGACACCTTCGGTCGCACTGGTGGTCGGATCCCTGTTCGCCGCAATCATCGGCTCGGTGTCGTTCTGGGGATCGCTGGTGGCGTTCCTGAAGCTGCAGGAATCCATCCCCAAGAACCTCGAGAAGACCCTCGTCAAATCGGCGAAGCTGTTCCAGGCCTCCAACGTGGTGTTGCTGATCGCCGCGATAGCCGTCTCGGCCTACATCGGGATCAACGCAGGCACCGGCACCCCGATCTGGCTGATCGTCGTCGTCCTCGTCCTGGCCGGGATCATGGGCCTTTTCGTGGTGTTCCCCATCGGCGGTGCGGACATGCCGGTGGTCATCTCGCTGCTCAACGCCATGACCGGCCTGTCAGCTGCCGCAGCGGGTTTGGCGTTGAACAACACGGCGATGATCGTGGCAGGCATGATCGTCGGCGCATCCGGCAGCATCTTGACCAACCTGATGGCCGTGGCGATGAACCGTTCCATCCCCGCGATCGTGTTCGGTTCCTTCGGCGCCGGATCGGCTGGCGCCGCAGCAGCAGCCACCGACCAAGGCCCTGTGAAGGCCACTTCCGCGGCCGATGCTGCGATCCAGATGGCGTACGCCAACCAGGTCATCGTCGTCCCCGGCTACGGATTGGCCGTCGCACAAGCCCAGCACACCGTGAAGGAAATGGCCGACCTGCTCGAAGCCAAGGGCGTCGAAGTGAAGTACGCCATTCACCCCGTCGCGGGCCGCATGCCCGGCCACATGAACGTGCTACTGGCCGAGGCGGACGTCGACTACGACGCGATGAAGGAAATGGACGACATCAACGGCGAATTCGGACGTACCGATGTCACCATCGTCATCGGGGCCAACGACGTCACCAACCCCGCTGCGCGCAACGACCCGTCGTCCCCGATCCATGGGATGCCGATCCTCGACGTCGACAAGTCCCGCTCGGTCATCGTGCTCAAGCGCTCCATGTCCTCGGGCTACGCCGGCATCGAAAACCCGCTGTTCTTCCTCGGCCAGACCTCCATGCTCTTCGGCGACGCCAAGAAATCGGTCAGCGGAGTCATCGAAGAACTCAAGGCACTGTGATCGCGCAACGCTAGGAGATCGCGCGCCCCACATCGGCAGCAGCTTCGAGGAGCGCTTGGGCCCCCAGTGAATTCGGCTCACGGTCCAAGACGATGAGGCCGACGGCAGGCCCCGGACCCTGCTCGACCATGGGCCGCGTCGCCAGGCCGACGGGCATGCCGAATGCGTCGAGCCAGGTATGGGCGACCACACTCGCCATGCGCAGGGTCTTCATGTGCGTGTACAGCGCACCGACCGTGTCGGTTTCGACCACAGGGTTGAACTGGACACCGTCAGCGGCCATGTTCGCGTCGAGGATGCGGCGGTTCCGCATCGCGGTAGTCAGTGCGCACAGCGGAAGCTCCGCTGCCTCCCCCCAACGCACTTCGGACTGTTGCATCAGCGGGTGCTCCGATGGCGCGACGAGGACGAAGCGCTCGCGGTAGAGCTCGACCCGCTTGGTGCCGGGAGGCGTCTCATTGTCCAGATACGTCAGACCGGCGTCGAGCTCGAATTCGGCCAGACGCCGGGCGATCTCGCGAGACGACAACGCCTCGACGCGGACCCGTGCGCCGGGGTACCGCTCCAGGAATCGGCTGGTCACCAACGGGCTCGTCGGAACGGACGTCGGCACCGCCCCGATGCGAGCCGTCACGGTCAGACCACCGCGCATCCGCTCGACGTCAGCCAGCAGCTCGTTGCGTTCGGCGAGGATCCGGTGAGCCCAGGTGACGACGCGCTGACCTTCAGTGGTGAATCCCTCGAATCGCTGACCGCGCAACACGATCACGACGTCCAGTTCGTGTTCGAGTTTGCGTATTGCCACCGAGAGCGTGGGTTGACTGACGTGGCACGCCGAAGCGGCGCGACCGAAATGACGCTCGCGTGCCAGCGCCACCAGGTATTCCAGCTGCTGGATCACTACCTCGCCGTGCATTCACCCGCTCCATCGCCAACCCCGATAGTGAAAGACTATCGCAGCATGTCAGATTGCAAAGACCAATCCATTGTCCAGAGCTGGAAGCGCCTGTAGCGTGAATCACATCGACATGGTGAGCCACCAAACTGATTGGCGGCGAATCTCTTTCACAAGCATGAGGGCGAATGTCGGTTACCAGTGCCCCATTCCATGGCCGCATGGCCGAACCCGTCGGGCGCAAACGAGAAAAGGAATCGAGAATCATGGCAAAAGTGGTTTGCGTACTCTACGACGATCCGATCGATGGCTACCCCAAGAGCTACGCGCGCGACGGTCTCCCCCACCTCGACGGCTACGCCGACGGGCAGACTCTGCCGACACCGTCGGCGATCGACTTCACACCTGGCGCACTGCTGGGCAGCGTCTCGGGAGAGCTGGGCCTTCGGGCCTACCTCGAGGGGCTCGGCCACGAGTTGGTCGTGACGTCGGACAAGGACGGTGACGGCTCCGTACTCGACCAGCACCTGCACGATGCCGAGGTCGTCATCTCGCAGCCGTTCTGGCCCGCCTACCTGACCGCGGAGCGGATCGCTCGGGCACCCAAGCTCAAGCTCGCTCTGACTGCCGGAATCGGTTCGGACCACGTCGATTTGGATGCCGCGATCGAGCGTGGCGTCACCGTCGCGGAGGTGACGTTCTGCAACAGCATCAGCGTCGCCGAGCACGT
>JAOPVF010000012.1 GCA_025963195.1 Mycobacterium sp.
CCACGTTGGCCTGCTTGAGGCTCAGCGAGATGCGGCGACGCACGAGGTCGATGTCGATGACCTTGACCATCGCGTCGTCGCCCACCTGGACCACCTGGTCCGGGACCTCGACGTGTCGCTCGGACAGCTCGGAGATGTGCACCAAGCCCTCGATGCCCTCCTCGACGCGGACGAACGCACCGAACGGCACTAGCTTGGTGACCTTGCCCGGCACGATCTGGCCGATCGCATGGGTGCGAGCGAAGTGGCGCCACGGGTCTTCCTGAGTCGCCTTGAGCGACAACGAAACCCGCTCGCGATCCATGTCGACGTCGAGCACCTCGACGGTGACCTCGTCGCCCACCTGGACGACCTCGGACGGATGGTCGATGTGCTTCCAGGACAGCTCGGAGACGTGCACCAGGCCATCGACACCGCCGAGATCGACGAACGCGCCGAAGTTGACGATCGACGACACCACGCCCTTGCGGATGGCGCCCTTCTGCAACTGGTTGAGGAACTCGCTGCGTACCTCGGACTGGGTCTGCTCCAGCCAGGCTCGTCGCGACAGCACCACGTTGTTGCGGTTCTTGTCCAGCTCGATGATCTTGGCCTCGATCTCCTTGCCGATGTACGGCTGCAGATCGCGGACGCGCCGCATCTCGACGAGCGAGGCGGGCAGAAAGCCGCGCAGGCCGATATCGAGGATCAGGCCGCCCTTGACGACCTCGATGACAGTGCCCTTGACGGCCTCGTCCTTCTCCTTGAGCGCCTCGATGGTGCCCCAGGCGCGCTCGTACTGCGCGCGCTTCTTGGAGAGGATCAGCCGGCCCTCTTTGTCCTCCTTGGTGAGGACCAGGGCCTCGACCTCATCGCCGACGGAAACGACCTCGCTGGGGTCGACGTCGTGCTTGATGGAGAGTTCGCGGGCGGGGATGACCCCTTCGGTCTTGTAGCCGATGTCGAGGAGCACCTCGTCCCGGTCAACTTTGACGATCGTGCCCTCGACGATGTCGCCATCGTTGAAGTACTTGATCGTTTTGTCTATTGCTGCGAGAAAGTCCTCGGCGGAGCCAATGTCGTTGACGGCTACTTGCGGCGAGGTGACGGCGGGACTCGGCATGTTGTTGGGTTGCTCCGGACAGGTTGGGTCGTAGGGACATAATTGGGATTTATCTGTCGAGGCTACTCGACTGGCACACCCTCGCCAAACTCGGTCGCGGCCGGCCGTTTGCCGATGCAGGTCAACGGGGCAGCGCGCCGCTTAAACGGCGGCCGGACGCGGCGGCGAGCCGCCATGACATCCGCTCTTTCGTCAGAATTTCGCGATCAGCGCCACGCCGCACACCATGAGCACGCCGCCGAGGCCTCTCCACACGCTGATCGGGTGCGGATGCACACGGAGCCAGCCGAAATGGTCGATCAGCAGCGACATGACGAGCGCCGCCGTCACGGTGAAACCCATGAAGGTTCCCGCGCCGACCTTGTTGACCAGAGTCAGGCCGGCGTAGACCTGGACGGCTCCCACCAGACCACCGATGACCGCCCACCACGGCATCGACGAAATGTCCTTCACGGTCGGCAGCGGTTTGGGTATGACGACGAACGCCGCGACGAAGAAAAACGTAACCAGGGCAAACGATATGGCCGACGCCAACCACGGGTTGATCATGTGCTTGTACAGCTGCCCGTTCATGGCGGCTCCGCAGGTCTGAAGCGCACCGCCGAGGATGATGAAGGGGATGATCCAGGCTGCGTTCATGAGATGTCGTGCCCTCCCTGCGCTATTTGGTGGGCCGCAGATCGCCAGCGGCAGCGGCGCATTCGCCTGAACGGGGCAATGGCGGGCCGACCCTGAACCGCGGCAGGGCCCGCGCTAGTGCGCGGCGGTGTCCCATGAGCGACCGTAACCCACCGAAACCTCCAGCGGGACGTCCAGCGGGTAGGCACCGCCCATCTTCTCCCGGGCCAGCGCTTCGACCTGTTCCCGCTCACCGGGGGCGATTTCGAACAGCAACTCGTCGTGCACCTGCAACAGCATCCGCGACGCCAGTCCGGCTTCACTGATCGCCTTGTCGACCTCGATCATCGCCACCTTGATGATGTCGGCGGCGCTGCCCTGGATGGGCGCGTTGAGCGCGGCCCGCTCGGCGGCCTCGCGCACCTGCCGGTTACTGCTGTCCAGTTCGGGAAGGTAACGGCGGCGGCCCAGCACCGTGGAGGTGTAGCCGTCCTTGCGGGCCTGCTCGACGACGGCCATCAGGTAGTCGCGAACCCCGCCGAAGCGGGCGAAGTATTGGTCCATCTGGACTTTCGCCTCTTCGGTGGAGATCTTGAGCTGACTGGACAGCCCGTAGGCGCTCAGCCCGTACGCCAGCCCGTAGGACATCGCCTTGACCCGACGGCGTAGCTCGGGGGTGACCTCGTCGATCGGCACGCCGAAGGCGCGGGATGCGACGAACGAGTGCAGGTCCTCCCCGGTGTTGAAGGCCTCGATGAGTCCCTCGTCCTTGGACAGGTGCGCCATGATGCGCATCTCGATCTGGCTGTAGTCGGCGGTCATCAGCTCGGTGTAGGAGAAATCGGGGCCCTTCCCGACGACGAATGCGTCGCGGATCTGCCGGCCGGCGTCGGTGCGGATCGGGATGTTCTGCAGGTTGGGCTCCGTCGACGACAGCCTGCCCGTCGCGGCGATGGTTTGGTTGAAGGTGGTGTGGATGCGGCCGTCGTCGGCGACCGAGTTCAGCAACCCGTCGACGGTGACTTTCAGCCGGGTGACATCGCGGTGCACGAGCAGGTGCTGCAGGAACGGATGCCCGGTCTTGTCGAACAGCGATTGCAGGGCGTCCGCGTCGGTGGTGTAGCCGGTTTTCGTCCGCTTGGTCTTCGGCATGCCGAGTTCGTCGAACAACACCGCCTGCAGTTGTTTGGGCGAGCCGAGGTTGATCTGCTTGCCGATCACGGCGTAGGCCGCCTCGGCGGCGTCCCGGATCTCGTCGCCGAATTGACTCTGCAGCTCGGTCAGCAGCTGCAAATCGACAGCGATACCGGCGCTTTCCATGTTTGCGAGCACCTGTTGAACGGGCAGTTCCATGTCGCCCAGCAGTGCGGTGGAGTCGATGCGGTCGAGCTCGGCGTCCAGCGCATCGGCCAGGTCGACCACGGCCCGCGCCCGCAGTATCAGGGTGTTGAGGGCTTGCTCGTCCACCCCTTCCATGTCATCGAGGAGCGAAAGCTGTTGCTGCTCGGGCTTTTCCGCGCGCAGCTCGCGGCGCAGGTAGCGCAGGGAGAGATCGTCCAGGGCGAAGCTGCGCTGCCCTGGCCGCACCACGTAGGCCGCCAAAGCCGTGTCGGAGGTGACACCGTTCAGCGTCCAGCCACGGCCCGCCACATCGTGGATGGCCAGCTTCGCCTCGTGCAGCGCTTTGGGTTTCGCGGGATCGGCCAGCCAGGCCGCCAGCGCGGCGTCGTCGTCAGGCGTCAGCGTCGCGGTGTCGATGTAGCCGCCTTCCCCGTCGGCCACGGCGATGGCCAGGGCGGTGGCGTCCCCGCCGTAGGGCAGATGCGTGCCCGTGACGGCCAGTCCGGAGCGGCGCCCGTCGGCGACGTGCCGGGCCAGCCACTGCGCTACCGTACCGGCCTCCAGCGCGTCGCCGCGCACGTCGAAACCCTCGTCGACCTCCGGCTCGACCGCGGCCAGCGTCTCGAACAACCGGTCCCGCAACACCCGGAACTCCAGGTCGTCGAAGAGCCGGTGAATCTGGTCGCGATCCCAGGGCTGCAGCCGCAGCGTGTCCGGCGTCTGCGCCAGCGGCACGTCGCGCACCAGATCCGTGAGCTCGCGGTTGCGCACCACGCTGGCGAGGTTGGCGCGCAGCGCGTCGCCCACCTTGCCGCGCACCGAGTCGACGTTGTCGACCAGCTCCTGCAGCGAGCCGTATTCGACGATCCACTTGGAAGCGGTCTTCTCCCCCACACCGGGAATGCCGGGCAGGTTGTCGCTGGGATCGCCGCGCAGAGCGGCGAAGTCGGGATACTGCGTGGGCGTCAGCCCGTATTTCTCGACGACGGCCTCGGGGGTGAAGCGGGTGAGTTCGCTGACGCCCTTGCGGGGGTAGAGCACCGTCACGTCGTCGCTGACCAACTGCAGCGAGTCGCGGTCACCGCTGACCACCAGCACGCGGTAGCCCTCGTTCTCGCCCTGGGTGGCCAGGGTCGCGATCAGGTCGTCGGCTTCGAATCCGGGCTCGGCGAGGACCGTGATGCCCAGCGCCCCGAGCACTTCCTTGGTGATGTCGATCTGACCGTGGAACTCGTCCGGCGTCGACGACCGGTTCGCCTTGTACTCCGGGTAGCGCTCGGAGCGGAACGTCTGCCGGGACACGTCGAACGCCGCCGCGATGTGCGTCGGGGCCTCGTCGCGCAGCAGGTTGATCAGCATGGCAGTGAAGCCGTACACCGCGTTGGTGGTCAGGCCGCCGCGGGTCTTGAAGTTCTCGGCGGGCAGCGCGTAGAACGCGCGGAAGGCCAGCGAATTGCCGTCCAGCAGCATCAGCGTCGGCTTGGGCTGATCTCCGCCGAGCTCGACATCGGATGCGGTGGGATCCTTGACGCCGACGGTCCGTGCTGGGCTCACGGCCCTACTCTAGGCACCCCCGGCGACATCAACTCAGCCACCGTTCACCGCTCAAGTCCTACCGGCAGAACTGCAACACGTTTCAGTTTTGCGCTTGCGCTGGGTACGCTGACCCGGTGCCAGAGGTCACCCGTCAAGCGCCGGCAGTCGAGGGTTGGTTCGCCACCGACGCCATCGGTGAAGAAGCAAGCGCCCCGCATTTGATCGGGAGCAAATGCCCTGAGTGCGGCACCTACGTCTTCCCGCCCCGCGCCAACAACTGCCCCAATCCGGGGTGCGACAGCGACACACTGCAGTCCGTTCCACTGTCCAGGCGCGGCACGCTGTGGAGCTACACCGAAAACCGTTACGCCCCACCGCCGCCCTACCCCGCCCCGGACCCGTTCGAGCCGTTCGCGGTCGCCGCAGTCGAGCTGGTGGACGAGGGACTGATCGTGCTCGGCAAGGTCGTCGAGGGCACGCTGGCCGCCGACCTGAAGGTCGGCATGGAGATGGAGCTGACCACCATGCCGCTGTTCACCGACGACGACGGCGTGCAGCGCGTCGTCTACGCGTGGAGGATCGCATGAGCACTCCTGAGCCGCTGTACATCCTCGGCGCCGGGATGCACCCGTGGGGCAAATGGGGCAACGACTTCACCGAGTACGGGGTGGTCGCGGCGCGAGCGGCCCTGCGCGAAGCCGGCCTGGACTGGCGTCAGATCCAGCTGGTCGCCGGGGCGGACACCATCCGCAACGGTTATCCGGGGTTCGTCGCCGGCGCGACGTTCGCCCAGAAACTGGGCTGGAACGGCGTGCCGGTGAGTTCGAGCTACGCCGCGTGTGCCAGCGGTTCGCAGGCGCTGCAGAGCGCCCGGGCGCACATCCTGGCCGGATTCTGCGACGTCGCGCTGGTGATCGGGGCCGACACCACACCGAAGGGGTTCTTCGCACCCGTCGGCGGCGAGCGCCGCAACGACCCCGACTGGCAGCGCTTCCACCTCATCGGGGCCACCAACCCGGTGTACTTCGCGCTGCTGGCGCGCCGGCGCATGGACCTCTACGGCGCCACTCTCGAGGACTTCGCACAGGTGAAGGTGAAGAACTCCCGGCACGGCCTGCAGAACCCGAATGCCCGATTCCGCAAGGAGGCGTCGGTCGACGACGTGCTCGCCAGCCCCGTCGTGTCCGACCCGCTGCGCCTGCTGGACATCTGCGCCACCTCCGACGGCGCGGCGGCACTGATCGTGGCCAGCGCCGACTTCGCCCGTCGGCACCTCGGTTCGCTGGAAGGCGTGCCCTCGGTGCGGGCGGTCAGCACGGTGACGCCGCGCTACCCACAGCACCTTCCCGAATTGCCCGACATCGCAACGGATTCCACCGCCGTGGTGCCCGCACCGGAGAGAGCTTTCAAGTATCAGATCCTCGACGCCGCCTACGCCGAGGCCGGCATCGGGCCCGAGGACCTGAGCGTGGCCGAGGTCTACGACCTGTCCACCGCGCTGGAGCTTGACTGGTATGAACACCTCGGGCTGTGCGCGAAGGGTGAGGCCGAGGCGCTGCTGCGCAGCGGTGCCACCACGATCGGCGGCAAGAGTCCCGTCAACCCGTCGGGCGGGCTGGCGTGCTTCGGCGAGGCCATCCCGGCCCAGGCGATTGCCCAGGTCTGCGAGTTGACCTGGCAGCTGCGGGGTCAGGCAACCGGTCGACAGGTGGAGGGCGCGACGGTCGGCGTCACCGCAAACCAGGGCCTGTTTGGTCACGGGTCTTCGGTGATCGTCGCCCGCTAGCTATTGAGCCGGCGTCAACTCGTGGCGTCCTTGGACGTGTCCAGGGTTTCCAGAACGACTTCGGCGACATGCTTCATCGTGGTCCGCCGATCCATCGCCGCGCGCTGAATCCACTTGAACGCCTCGGGCTCGGTCATGCCCTG
>JAOPVF010000511.1 GCA_025963195.1 Mycobacterium sp.
GAGCGCGTTGTTTGGATCGTGTTGTCCGCCTTGCCATCCGTCGTCCTGGTGGAGCCAAGGTTGTACATGTGGTCCCGGGTGCTGCGGCGTCAGCGGATGCCGCTGTCCATGCTAGCGACGCATCCGATCGACGTCAGCCGTAACTAGTCTCGCCAACCTCTGCGCGCGACATCCGGGTCGCGATCGCCGCGCATGCCAGCAGCTGAATCTGATGAAAGATGATCAGCGGCAACATGATCAAGCCCGCGGTACCTGGCCCGAAGAACACCAGCGCCATCGGCAGCCCAGAGGCCAGACTCTTCTTGGAGCCGCAGAACAGCAGCACCGTCATGTCGGCCCGGTTCAGCCGCGCCAGCCTGGCGGTCCCGACGGTCAGCGCCAGCATGATCACCAGCAGCACCACGCACACCGCCGCCACCGCGAGGATCCGTCGCACACTGACCGCGCTCCAGATGTGCTCGGTCACGCTCAGCGAGAACGCGGTGTAGACGACCAGCAGGATCGAACCGCGGTCGAAGGTCTTGGTGATCACCGGGTGCCCGTCCAACCAGCCGCAGACCAACGGCCTCAGCAACTGCCCGACCACGAACGGCAGCAGGATCTGCAGCACGATGTCCAGCACCGCGGAACCGTCGACGCGAACCCCGCCCGTGGTGTGCATCAGCGACACCACCAGCAGCGGTGTGAGCACGACGCCGAGGATGTTCGACAGCGATGCGCTCACGATCGCCGCGGGCACGTTGCCGTGCGCGATCGAGGTGAAGGCGATCGACGACTGCACCGTCGACGGCACCAGGCACAGGAACAGCACGCCGGTGTAGAGGGCGGGGGTCAGGACTCCTGGCACCAGCGCCTTGGCGGCAAGGCCGAGCAGTGGGAATGCGACGAACGTCGCGGCCAGCACCAGCAGGTGCAGACGCCAATGGCGCAGCCCGTGCCACGCTTCGGCAGGCGCAAGCCGGGCGCCGTAGAGCGCGAACAGCAACCCGATGACGACCTTGGTCGTGATCGACAGCACATCGCCGAAGGCGCCGCTGGCAGGAAACACCGCGGCCAACGCGACGACCGCGAGCAGGGCGACGATGAAGCCGTCGGCGGGTATCCACGGGAGCCAGCGAGGCACGACCGTCAGTTACAGGACAGCGTGCAGGACGCGCAGGCGCCCGCGCAGCCGGCGGTGGCCGCGTGGGCTTCGCCGGCTTCCTCCTGGCGGGCCACGGCCTTGGCGCTTTGATAGCACCCGGCGGCGACGGTTCCGACGGCGCCGACGACGCAGACCACGACGACAAGCAGACCGGTCTCCGGACGGGCCGACAGCGCGACACTGCCTCCGGCCGCAAGCATGGCCGCAGCCGCCAACTGAGTGGGAGCGACGGTGCGCAGCACCTGCCGGACCGGATCGCCCGAACGCGGCCGGGTCAACAACCACAACCCAAATCCGGCTGTCACTGCGGCGGCGCACAGGCACAGCACCGCGGCGATCAGCATGGCCGACACATTACTGGCCCGCCGCGGGCGCGGCGGTCTGGGTTCGGGGCTAGCGCGGAACTCCCAGAACCGGCGCGACGGCGGGCACTGCGGGAGCAGCTGGCGCCGGTGCAGGTCCGGCAAGCGGCACAGCGGGCGCCGTCGCGGCCGGGGCAGTCGGCGAGCTGACCCTGAATCCGTTGACGACGGCGTCGGTGGCTGCGCCTGCGGCAACCGATACCTGTGCACTCGTCGTCACCGCCAAGGACACCAGGTACCGGTCGGTTCCCGAGGTGGCGATGACGTTGCGCTTGGAGGTGTTCAGGGTCATGTTGTTCTGCCGGTAGGTCCCCTCGATCATGGACGACGGCATACCGCCGAAGTCGGCCATCGACGCGTCGGTGGACCGCCACGCCGGAAGCTGCTGGCTGTCGATCAGGCCGTGGCTGATGGCTTCCTTGGGGTCGAAGTCACCGACCAGTTTGTAGACGATGACCTGGGCGTTCGACGTGTACAGCCCGTCGCCGCCGACGCGGTCCGCGATCACCGCGAAGGCGTCGGGGACGTTGGGGTCGGGCACTTGGCTCCAGCCGGCCGGCATCGGCAACACGATGTTGAGTGCCTTGAAGTCCTTGGCCGACTGCGGCTCGAGGCCCACGTTCTTGCTCTTGAGGAAGTCGATGATGGTGCCGGAGGCGGCGGGCACGATCGTGGACGGTGCGGCAACGGCCACTGGCGGTGTCGCGACGCTCAGGCCTGCTGCGGGCTGGACGCCGGCTGCTGCGGCCTGGGCGGCTGCCGCGGGTTGGCCGAACGCGCCCTGGATGGGAACGGGTGCAGGTGCGCCGGGCGGCACGGTGCCCGCCTGGACGGTGATCGTCTGTGTGACGGTGGCGGGCGCGGGCAGTGCCGGTTGCGGGAGCGTTGGCTCGGCCGAGGCGGTGGTGCCTGCCAGGCCGACGACGCAGGCCACACCGGCGGCGAAGCCTCCTGCAAGGAGCCCCCAGCGGCGGGCATTCACGAACATCTGACGTGGTCCTTCCGGAAAACGATCTGGCCCGACCAGGGCGGGTTGCCCGTGGTCAGGCGCCGACTGTATCCACGGCCGACGCCCTGCGACCAGGGCTGGAATCGACTCGCAACCATGCGCAGACCGCACTGCAACGGAACCGAGATCAACCCGTTGCCGGAGTCCCCTTGGGGCGAGCACGAATGGCCGTGAGCTGGGCCACATGGCGCGCCGACGGAGATGCGTACGCCGTTGACTACCCTGTTCACGTGACTGATCGGGACGGCGACTCCGACGCTTCGGACACCCCGCAGTTCCGCTACACCGCGGACCTGGCCGGGGAGATCGAGCGCGGCTGGCAGGAGACGTGGGCCCGGGCGGGCACGTTCAACGTGCCCAATCCGGTCGGCTCGCTTGCGCCGACCGACGGTGCCACGGTGCCCGCGGACAAGATGTTCGTGCAGGACATGTTCCCGTACCCGTCGGGTGAGGGGCTGCACGTCGGCCACCCGCTCGGCTACATCGCCACCGATGTCTACGCCAGGTATTTCCGGATGACCGGGCGCAATGTGTTGCACGCCTTGGGGTTCGACGCATTCGGGCTGCCCGCCGAGCAGTACGCGGTGCAGACCGGCACGCATCCTCGGGAGCGCACCGAGGCCAACATCGTCAACTTCCGCCGCCAGCTGGGCCGCCTCGGCCTCGCGCATGACGCGCGCCGCAGCTTCGCCACCACCGACGTCGACTTCTACAAGTGGACGCAGTGGATCTTCCTGCAGATCTACAACGCATGGTTCGATGAGGCGGCCGACAAGGCGCGCCCGATCGCCGAATTGATCGCGGAGTTCGAGTCGGGAACGCGGGTGCCGGACGGTGCCGCGTGGTCGGAGCTGACCGCGGGCGAGCGTGCCGACCTGATCGACTCCTACCGCCTGGTCTACCGGGCGGACTCGATGGTGAACTGGTGCCCAGGACTGGGCACGGTGCTGGCCAACGAGGAAGTGACGTCGGACGGACGCAGCGATCGCGGCAACTTCCCGGTGTTCCGGAAGCGGTTGCGGCAGTGGATGATGCGCATCACCGCCTACTCCGATCGGTTGCTCGACGACCTGGATGTGCTGGACTGGCCGGACAAGGTCAAGGCCATGCAGCGCAACTGGATCGGCCGGTCCACCGGCGCCGAGGTCCAGTTCGCCACGGATGCAGGCGACATCGAGGTCTTCACCACGCGGCCCGACACCCTGTTCGGCGCCACCTACATGGTGTTGGCGCCGGAGCATCCGCTCGTCGAAGGACTCACCGCTGCGGAATGGCCGGTTGGCGTCGACCCGCGTTGGACTTACGGTGCGGCGACGCCCGCCGAGGCGGTGGCTGCCTACCGGTCGTCGATCGCGGCCAAGTCCGATCTGGAGCGTCAAGAGAACAAGACGAAGACCGGCGTCTTCGTCGGTGCCTACGCGACCAATCCCGTGAACGGCCAGCGCATTCCGGTTTTCATCGCCGACTACGTGCTGATCGGCTACGGCACCGGCGCGATCATGGCCGTGCCCGGTGGCGATCAGCGGGACTGGGACTTCGCGACCGAGTTCGGCCTGCCGATCGTCGAGGTGATCAGCGGCGGCGACGTGTCACAGGCCGCGTACGCCGGTGACGGCGTGCTGGTGAACTCCGGCGACCTCGATGGGCTGAGCGTGGCATCGGCCAAGGAGGCCATCATCGCGCGGTTGGAGGCCGACGGCCGCGGCCGCGCCCGGGTCGAGTACAAGCTGCGGGACTGGTTGTTCGCCAGGCAGCGCTATTGGGGCGAGCCGTTCCCGATCGTTTACGGCGACGACGGCCGCGCCCATCCGCTGCCGGAATCGATGCTGCCCGTTGAACTTCCGGACGTCGCCGACTACGCGCCTGCGCAGTTCGATCCCAACGACGCGGACAGCGAACCGTCGCCGCCGCTGGGCAAGGCCGCCGAGTGGGTGCACGTCGACCTCGACCTCGGCGACGGCCTGAAGTCCTACACCCGCGACACCAACGTGATGCCGCAGTGGGCAGGCAGTTCGTGGTACGAGCTGCGCTACGCCGATCCGCACAACTCGGAAACGTTCTGCGCCAAGGAGAACGAGGCGTACTGGATGGGACCGCGGCCAGCCGAACACGGTGCGCGCGACCCCGGTGGCGTCGACCTGTACGTGGGCGGCGTCGAGCATGCAGTGCTGCACCTGCTCTATTCGCGGTTCTGGCACAAGGTGCTGTACGACCTCGGTCACGTCAGCTCCCGCGAGCCGTACCGGCGACTGGTCAATCAGGGCTACATCCAGGCATTCGCCTACACCGATGCGCGGGGTTCCTACGTGCCCGCCGCGGATGTCGTCGAGCGCGACGGCAAGTACTTCTATCCCTCGCCCGACGGTGAGATCGAGGTGTCGCAGGAGTTCGGCAAGATCGGCAAGAGCCTGAAGAACTCGGTGTCGCCCGACGAGATCTGCGAGGAATACGGCGCCGACACCCTGCGCGTCTACGAGATGTCCATGGGTCCGTTGGAGGCGTCACGGCCGTGGGCCACCAAGGACGTGGTCGGGGCGTACCGCTTCCTGCAGCGGGTCTGGCGCGCGGTGGTCGACGAGAGCACCGGCGCCGAGCGGGTGGCGGAGCACGAGGCCGTCACTGACGAGACGCTGCGGCTGCTGCACAAGACCATCGCCGGCGTGGCGGAAGACTATGCGGCACTGCGCAACAACACCGCCGCGGCCAAGCTGATCGAGTACACCAACCACCTGACCAAGGAAGGCGTGACCGCACGCGCGGCTGTCGAGCCACTGGTGCTGATGGTGGCGCCGCTGGCACCGCACCTTGCCGAGGAGCTGTGGCGGCGCCTTGGCCACGACGAGTCGTTGGCGCACGGGCCGTTCCCGCACGCTGATCCGGCCTACCTGGTCGATGACACCGTCGAGTACCCCGTTCAGGTCAACGGCAAGGTGCGCGGGCGCATCACCGTTGCGGCCGACGCCGACGCCGACACGCTCGAGGCCGCGGCGCTGTCCGATGAGAAGGTCGCGGCCTTCCTGGCCGGCGCCACCCCGAAGAAGGTCATCGTGGTGGCAGGCAAGCTCGTCAACATCGTCGCCCCTTAGCGCGGGCGGATCACGACCTCGTACACGTGCCCGTCGGGCGGGGTTGCCACCGCCTGTGCCACCACGGCGGCCACCGTCTCGGGCTGCAGGAAGTGCTCGGGAACGTACTCGCGTCCCTCGTAGGCGACGAGGTCGCGCTGCATGTCGGTGGCGATCCGGCCCGGGTACACGGAGGTGACGCGCAGATCGGGTTCGTCGGCGCGCAGCGAGTCGGCGAACCCGCGCAACGCGAACTTGCTTGCCGTGTAGGACGCCAAACCGGGCGAGGCATTCTGTCCCGCACCGGAGTTGATGAAGATCACGTGCCCCCGCGCGCTGCGAAGCGCGGGTAACAACGCCAGCGTGAGCGCGACGGCACCGACCACGTTCACCTCCATCGTGGCGCGCCACTCCTCGACGGTCGACTCGGCGACGCGCCCTGGATGGGACACCCCCGCGTTGTGGATCAGCACGTCGAGTTCACTCAGTACTTCGGCGCCCGCCTCGATGGAGTCGGGGTCGGTGAGGTCCAACGGCCAGGTGGGGGCGCCAAGCCGCTCGGCGAGCGCGTCCAGGCGGGCCGACGGGCGGCCCGCAAGCAGCAGCGTATGGGTCGGCGCAAGGGCTTCGGCGATGGCGACACCAAGCCCGCCGCCGGCCCCTGTGATCATCGCGGTCGGCACGTCGTCACATTACCGACCTGCATAGTTCGCCTCGAGGTCGCATCATTGAAGGCGATGCCCCCCGATCCCAGCTTCGCGCCCACGCAATTGGCAGCTCGTGCCGCCTATCTGCTGCGCGGCAACGACCTCGGCGTGATGACCACCGCCGCGCCCCTGTTGTATCCCCACATGTGGAGTTGGGACGCGGCGTTCGTCGCTATCGGCCTGGCGCCCCTGAGCGTGGAACGGGCGGTCGTCGAGCTGGACACGCTGCTGTCCGCGCAGTGGCGAAACGGGATGATCCCGCACATCGTCTTCGCCAACGGCGTCGACGGCTACTTCCCAGGACCCGCCCGGTGGGCGACGTCGGCGCTGGCGGTCAACGCGCCGCGCATCCGGCACACGTCCGGGATCACGCAGCCGCCCGTCCACGCCATCGCGGTGCAGCGCATCCTCGACCACGCCCGCACGCGTGGCCGCTCGACGCGGGCCGTCGCGGAGTCGTTCCTCGACCGCCGTTGGTCCGATCTGGTGCGTTGGCATCGCTGGCTGGCCACCGCACGCGATCCCAACTCGCGCGGCCGGGTCACGCTGTATCACGGCTGGGAGTCCGGCATGGACAACTCGCCGCGCTGGGACAGCTCCTACGCCAACGTCGTTCCCGGCAACGTGCCGGAGTACCAGCGCGAGGACAACGCGATCGTCACCGACTCCAGCCAGCGCCCGTCCGACGTCGAGTACGACCGGTATCTGTGGCTGCTCGAGGAGATGAAGTCAGCCCGCTACGACGACGAGCTGTTGCCGAAGGTGATGAGCTTTGCCGTCGAGGACGTGTTCGTCTCGGCCATCCTGTCGGTGGCCTGCACGGTGCTCGCCGAGATCGGCGAGGACTACAAGCGCCCCAACGCCGACGTCCGCGATCTCTACTCCTGGGCGGAGCGCTTCCGTGCTGGCGTCGTCGACTCATCCGACCAGAGAACCGGCGCAGCAAGGGATTACGACGTCAGAGCTGAACGCTGGGTGCCGACGGAAACGGTCGCGCAGTTCGCCCCGCTGCTGTGCGGCGGCCTGCCCCACGACAAGGAGCGCAGCCTGCTGCGGCTGCTCGACGGCCCGCGGTTCTGCGGGCATCCGGATCTGAAGTACTCGCTGATTCCCACGACCTCACCGGTCTCGCGGGACTTCCGTGCGCGGGAGTATTGGCGCGGCCCCGTCTGGCCGGTGACGACATGGCTGTTCTCCTGGTGCTTCGCCCGCAGGGGGTGGGCCGAACGGTCGTCGATGCTGCGGCGCGAAGGGCTGCGCCAGGCCAGCGACGGCACCTTCGCGGAGTACTACGAACCGTTCACGGGTGAACCGTTGGGCAGCATGCAGCAGTCATGGACCGCCGCCGCGGTGCTGGATTGGTTGGGTTAGTCGTCCTTTGCCTGCTCGGCCAGCCGCGCCAGCGGCTCCAGCGCTTTGGTCAGCGCCGCTCGCTCCTCGTCGCTGAGATTGCTCAGCATGCCGGCCAGCTTCGCTCGGCGCGTGGCGATGGCCTCGCGGTGTTGAACCAGTCCGCGGGGGGTGACGTCGACCAGAACGGCGCGAAGGTCGGATGGATCCCTTGAGCGCTTGACCAGCCCGAGCTTCTCGAGGCGGCGAATCGCGACGGTGGTGGTTGGGGTGCGCACGCGTTCGTGCGCGGCGAGTTCGGTCATCCGGATCGGACCCTTGTCTAGCAGGGTCAACAGGATGGAAAGCTGGGCCAACGTGAGATCAGCCGTACCTTCGGCGGTGGCGCGGTTGGTGTCACCGCGGCGCAGCACAGAGAACATTTTGGAGAGCACCTGCTGCAGCTCTCCGGCCAGCTCAGTGACCTGCGGTTCGGTTTCTACCATAATTCGCTAGTCTAACCGTTCTTGCCTGCCAGATCGCTGACATGTGGCGATTTCGTTTGAACCGGGGCTAATCCGCACCTGACCGGGCGCGCCAGGAGGTTGCTCAGATTGCTCGCGGGTGCTCAAAGAACCTGGGACAGGAACTGACGGAGACGGTCGGTCTCGGCGCCGTCGAAGATCTTCTCGGGCGGCCCCGATTCGACCACGACGCCGTGATCCATGAACACCACGGCGTCGGCGGCCGACTGCGCGAAGCCCATTTCGTGCGTGACTACCACCATCGTCATCCCATCCGACCCGAGGTCGGCCATCAGGGCCAGGATGCCCTTCACCAGTTCGGGATCCAATGCCGACGTCGCCTCGTCAAAGAACATCACCTGGGGGGCCATCGCGAGGGCGCGCGCGATCGCCACCCGCTGCTGCTGTCCACCCGACAATGTGGCGGGGCGGGCATCGGCCTTGTGCCGCAGGCCAACTCGCTCCAGCTGGGCCAGGCCGAGTTCGCGGGCAACGTCGGGCCCGAGGCGCTTGAGCCTGCGCGGGGCCAGCGTGACGTTGTCGAGCACGGTGCGGTGCGGGAACAGGTTGAACTGCTGGAACACCATGCCGATGCGCTGGCGCAACTGGTCGGGATCGTCCTCGAGCACCGAGCGGCCATCGAGCAGGATGTCACCCTTGTCCGGTTCGTAGAGCCGGTTGAGCGTGCGCAACAGCGTCGACTTGCCCGACCCCGATGGCCCGATCACCGCAGTGGTCGTTCCGGCGGGCACGTCGACGTCGACGCCACGCAGCACGGCGTTGACACCGAAGGACAGGTGAATACCGTTGGCCGCCAATGAGACTGGCTCGAACGCGGTGGTGGGGGTCGCGGTGCTCACACCATCTCCTGGGTCGACGCGGGGCTGGCCGGGCTCGCCGGATCATCGACGTCCGTCGCTGGTCTGCCGCGGCGTAGGCGATTGTCGATGAAGTTGACCAGGTGGGTCAACGGGATCGTCAGCACCAGGTAGAACAGCCCGGCGGCGACCAGCGGGGACAGGTTTCCGGTCTGCGCGTTGAGGTCTCGGCCGACCTGGAACAGCTCGCGCTGACTGGCGATCAGACCGAGGAAGTACACCAGCGACGACGCCTTCAACAGCGCGATGAACTGGTTGACCAGCGCGGGCAGCACCCGCCGCACGCCCTGCGGCACCACCACCAACTGCATCGACGTCGAGTAGCTGAAGCCCAACGCGCGCGACGCCTCCATCTGGCCTGCCTCGACGCTCTGGATGCCGGACCGGAAGATCTCGCCGATGTAGGCGCCCGCCATCAGTCCGAGCGCGGCGATGCCGAGGGGGTACGGATTGTTGCCGGTCAGCGATCCCACGACGGGCCCGATGCCGAGGCCGATCAGCAGGATGATCACCACTTCCGGCAGGCCCCTGAAGATGTCGGTGTACACCCGGGCCGGCCATCGCAGCCATCGGGACCGGGAGATGCCGGCGATGGCCAGGCCCATGCCGAGGATCAGCCCGATGATGCTGGCGCTCACGGTGAGGATCAGCGTGTTCGGCAGCCCCGTCTTGAGTAGGTCGGGGATCGCCTGCTTGTAGAGGTCCCAATCCAGGAAGGAGTCCTTGAGTTGGGACAGCGTGGATTTCGGCGCTGACGTGTTCGCGTCGGCGGGGGCGCGGCTGGCGGCGATCGCGGCGAAGTCGGGCAGCTGCGGTGGCGGCGCCGCCTTCGAGCCTGGCTTCCACCCCGGTGGTAGCGCGCGGGGCACCCAGTCGGAGTACAGCCGCGACCAGGTGCCGTCGGCGATCACCGCGTCGAGCCCGGAGTTGAGCGCATCGATGAGCGGCCTGTTCTCCTTGGCGACTGCGTAGGCGACGAAATTGTCCAAGCTGAAGGTGTTTTCGACGATCTGGGCCGGGTCAGCGGGCTGAACGGTGCCCTGCGCCTGCTGCGACGGCGCTACCCACGCGTCGATTTGACGGCTCTTCAGGCTGGCGTACACGGTGTTGTAGTCGGGGAACTTCACCGGGTCGAGGCCAAGGGTGTCGACGACGTAGGCCTCCTGCACGGTGCCCTGCACCACGCCGATGCGCTGCCCCGCGGCGAGCTTCTCGAAGCCAGTGATGGGCGAGCCCGTCGGCACCACGAGGGAGAAGTAGCCGAAGTCGTAGCCGTTGGTGAACCCGACGGTCTTGCGACGCGCATCGGTGGTGGTGATCGACGACGAAGCGACGTCGAATCGGCCCGACGCCGTCTGCGCCAGCAGCCCGGAGAACTCGGTGCCGACGAAGTTGACCCGTAGCCCGATCTTGGCGGCGATCGCACGAAGCAACTCGTTGTCGAAGCCGGTGAACTGACCTTGGGAGTTGATGCAGATGCTGGGCGGCGCGTCGGACAGCGTGCCGACGGTGAGCACGCCGGGTGTGCTCAACCGCAGCGCGGCGGCGTTGATCGAGCCGAGGGGCGCGACGGTCGGCGTCGTGTACTTGTCCTCGCCTGGCCCCTTGGCGGCGGCGGCCAGGTTGGTGGGCAGCGCGCTGGCGCTCTGCACGCCGGGCGGCGCGCACTGGTCGACGTCGGCGGTCGCGGGCGCGGCGAACCCCACGCTGAACACCGCGAGCGCGACGACGACGACCACCGTCGTCTTGCGTAACCGAAACATCCTGGCAACCTAGCGCCCGGTGCGGTACTAGCGGCGGCTTGTGCTCATTCAGAACGCAACGGTCGGCTCCTGCGGTAGCGAGAGCGGTGGCGCAAGAACGCGGCGGCGGACCAGTTCGGCCAGCATGATCCGACCCATCAGCTCGGCCCGGCTGACGCACGCGGTGCCCGCCGCGTCGCGATCCCCGCCGGCGATGGCCGTGGTCTCGGTCTCGAAGTACGCCAGCAGTTCGACGTGGCTGCCCAAGTACACCGGCCAGAACGATGGCGGCATGAGCGTCAAGGAGGCCCGGATCGCGGCCCGCAGTCGCGGCCCGGCGTACTCATCGTTGACTGTCTTGCGGTAACGCCACGCGGCGTCGCTGAACGCACGCGACCCCGTGCCCGCGCGCATCGCGTCCAGCAGCGTGCGCAGCGCCTCGAGCACCTTCGGGTCGCGTGCCGCGGCGGCGCGCGCCGACGCGATGCCGTTCAGCATCCCGTAGAGCTCGTGATGTTCGTGGATCACGCCCTCGTCGAAGCGCTCCACGTAGGCACCGCGGTGATACCGCGTCGAGAGCACTCCGTCGTGTTCGAGCTGAACCACCGCCTCCTGGATGGGCACCCGACTTAGGCCAAGTTGCTCGGCGATCTCGTTGCGGTCCAACCGATCTCCGGAGCGGAGCTTGCCCGTCAGGACCAGGTTCACCACATGGGAGACGACCAGGTCCTTCTCTTTGACGCCGTACTTCTTGGGCATGGCGGGGTCAGCTTCGGATCAGGCGCGGGCGTCGCGCCACCGGCACAAGGCTTCGGCGCCGCTGAGGTCGTAGTCGGGGCCGTTGACGCCCACGGTGAACAGCGTGACGCCGAGGCCGGCCATCACGTCGGCCTCCTCGATCAACGCCTCGATGCTGTCGCCTTCCACGCCCGCCGAGTGCTCGATGGTGGCGGGATCGCGGCCCACGTCCGCGCAGTGCCGGGCCAACACCTCGGCCTTGTGCGGGTAGGTCTCACGGTCGACGAAGTAGTGCCACACGTCGCCGTGCTCGGCGACCTGGCGCAGCGTCTTCTTCTCGCCGCCACCGCCGAGCAGGACCGGGATGTCGCGGATCGGAGCGGGATTCAGCTTCGCCAGCCGCGACTTGATCCGCGGCAGCGCCTCGGCGAGATCGTCGAGCCGGCTTCCCGCGGTGCCGAAGTCGTAGCCGTACTCTTCGTAGTCCTTGTCCTTCCACCCGGAACCGATGCCAAGGATCAGCCGGCCGTCGGAGATGTTGTCGACGGTGCGCGCCATGTCGGCCAGAAGTTCGGGGTTGCGGTAGGAGTTGCAGGTGACCAGCGCGCCGAACTCGATGCGCGACGTCTGCTCGGCCCAGGCGGCGAGCATGGTCCAACACTCGTAGTGCGCGCCGTCGGGGTCGCCGTACAACGGGAAGAAGTGGTCCCAGTTGAAGGCGATGTCGACGCCCATGTCCTCGCAGCGGCGGACCGCATCGCGAATGTGGCCGTAGTTGGGGGAGTGCTGAGGTTGCAGCTGTACGCCGATGCGCGTGGGGAAGGTCACGCTCTTAACGTACGTGTGCTCAGACCCCGATATTCCCGCCATCCCGCCACACTGCGACAACCGACGGTCTCGCAGTGCCGTTTCCACCCTCTGGCCATCGCGACAAGGGGTCGTCGATGCTGTTGTCGTCGTTCTCGCCAGGGTGCTGAACGCTGACGGTGACCAGGTCGTCGGTGATGATCGGTCCGCATGTCTCCGCACCGAGCGGAACGGTGAGGAACTGCTTGACCTCGCCGCGGTTCGGTCCTTCGAGCGCCACCGCGAACAGGCCGTCGTTGGAGTCCAGCGCGTTGCCGTCGGTGGAGATCCACAGGTTGCCGTGGCTGTCGAATGCCAGGTTGTCCGGGCAGGAGATCGGGCTGACCTTGGTCTTGTCGAAGCCGGCGAAGTAGGTGTCGGCCGCCGCCGGGTCACCGCAGACCAGCAGCAGCTCCCAGGTGAACGACGTGCCTGCGTGGTCGTCCGTGATCTCGAGGACCTGACCGCTTTTGTTGTCGTTGCGCGGGTTGGCCGCATCGACGGCAGCCTCGTCTGGCGCACCCCTGTCGTCGTTGTTGGTCAGCGCGACGTAGACCTTGCCGGTCTTGGGGTTGGCCTCGAAGTCCTCGGGGCGGTCCATCTTGGTGGCACCTGCCTTGTCGGCGGCGAAGCGGGTGAACACCGCAGCCTCCTGTGCGGTCACGCCCTGCACCAGCGATTCGGCCTGTCCGCCAGGACCCGATCGCAGCAGCGGAATCCAGGTGCCGGAGCCGCTGAACGAGCCCGTCGACGGGAGCTTGCCCGACCCGTCGATGTCCCCGGGCGGAATGTCGCTGGACAGCTTGGCGACGTACAGCGTGCCCTCGTCGAGGATGGACATGTTGTTGGCCATGGCGGCCGGGCTGTATCCACTTCCCGTCGCTCCGCTCGCCCCGGCGCCGGGCAGGACCTTCTTGCTGGAGATGAACTTGTACATGTAGTCGAACTTCTGGTCGTCGCCCGTGTAGGCCACCACGGTGCCGTCGGACGTCACGTAGACGTTGGAGCCCTCGTGCTTGAGCCTGCCCATCGCGGAGTGCTTGACGGGCGTCGAGGTGGGGTCCCACGGATTGATCTCGACGACGTAGCCGAACCTGTTGATCTCGTTGGGGGTCTTGGCAAGGTCGAAGCGCGGGTCGAAGGTCTCCCACTTGAGCTCGCTCGGCTCCGCGGCGATGCCGTAGCGCTTGTGCTGGTCGGTGACCACCGGGCCGGGTGCAGGCGCGCCCTCGGGATTGCCGAAGTACGTGTTGAAGTTCTCCTCGCCTGAAAGCACTGTGCCCCATGGAGTTACGCCGCCAGAACAGTTGGCGAAGGTGCCCGCCACGGCACGGCCGGTCGGGTCGGCGGCGGTCTTG
>JAOPVF010000343.1 GCA_025963195.1 Mycobacterium sp.
TCGTCGTCGCGTTCGGGTAGTCGCGTTCGAAGTCCTCGATGTTGCGGATGGTGGCGCCGCGAAATGCGTAGATGGACTGGTCGGCATCACCCACCACGCACAGTTCGCCGGGCGGCACGCCGTCGGCTCCCTCCCCGAGGTCGTGGCCCACCAACTCGCGCACCAGCATGTACTGCGCGTGGTTCGTGTCCTGGTATTCGTCGACAAGGATGTGCCGGAAGCGCCGCCGGTAGTACTGGGCGATCTGTGGGAACGCTTGCAGTACGGCCACGGTCTCGCCGATCAGGTCGTCGAAGTCCAGGGCGTTGGCCGCGCGCAGGCGGCGCTGGTACTCGGCGAAGACGTCGGCGATGATGCGCGCAAGGTCTTCCTCTGCCTCCGATGCCTCGGCCGCCGCTTGTTCCGGGCCGATCAGCTCGTTCTTGAGGTTGGAGATGCCGTTGGAAAGCAGCCGCGGTGAGTACCGCTTGGTGTCCAGGCCCATGTCCTTGCCGATCATCAGCAGCAACCGGCGGGAGTCGTCGGCGTCGTAGATCGAGAAGTTCGAGTTCAGACCGGGCAGCAGCGAGGCCTGGTTGCGCAGGATCCGCACACAGGTGGAGTGGAACGTCGACACCCACATCGAACGTGCGCGCGGGCCCACCAACGCGACGACGCGCTCACGCATCTCGGCGGCGGCCTTGTTGGTGAACGTGATGGCCAGTACCTGTCCGACCCCGACGTCACGGGCGGCCAGAAGGTAGGCGATCCGGCGGGTGAGCACTGCCGTCTTGCCCGAACCGGCGCCAGCGACGATGAGCAGCGGCGACCCCTCGTGCAGCACGGCCAGCCGCTGCTGAGGGTTGAGGCCGTCGAGGAGTTGGTCAGTTTCGGTGGCGATCGACATATCGTCCCTAAACCTACCGCTGGCCAGGGACACTTTGCGCCGACGCGACGATTGGTGGCACACTCGTACGGTGCTCAATCTGCAGGGACGATTTTTTTACGGATACCCGCCTGCGGTATCCGTGGTCTAGCTGCTTCCTAGAGCCCCGCGGTCCGCTTCCGGATCCGGGGCTCGTCTCTTGTGTGAGGCCCGAAACCGGATGAGAAAAGTAGAGCCCCACGCTCACACAAGAGATGAGAACCAGGAGTCACCAATGTCTTCTCCAACATCAGTGGACGCCGAAGAGCTCAGCATCGACGATCTGCGCCACGAAATCGATCGACTGGACGCCGAGATCCTGGCCGCAGTCAAGCGCCGCACCGAGGTCTCGCAGGCCATCGGCAAGGCGCGGATGGCCTCCGGCGGCACCCGCTTGGTGCACAGCCGCGAGATGAAGGTCATCGAGCGCTTCAGCGCACTCGGCCCCGAGGGCAAGAACCTGGCGATGCTGCTGCTTCGCATGGGCCGCGGCCGCCTCGGCCACTGACCAGTCGCCACCTGCGCCGAGACTGCAGCCAGATCGCGAATTCTTCGCGAATTGCGATCCCGCCGCAGTCTCGACGACGAACTAGTTCGTCAGTGCGATGTACTTGGTGTCGAGGTACTCCTCGATGCCCTCCGAGCCGCCTTCACGGCCGAAGCCCGACTGCTTGACGCCACCGAATGGTGCGGCCGGGTCGGAGATCACGCCGCGGTTGACGCCGACCATGCCGGCCTCGATCGCCTCGGCGACGCGCAGCGCCCGGTCGAGGCCCTGCGTGTAGATGTAGGCGGCCAGACCGTATTCGGTGTCGTTGGCCGCGGCGATGCCCTCTTCCTCGGTGTCGAAGCCGATGACGGGTGCGACCGGCCCGAACACCTCCTCCTTCAGGATCCGCGCATCCGCGGGCACCCCGGACAGCACGGTCGCCGGGTAGAAGTGACCGGGCCCGTCGGGCGCGACGCCACCGACGGCCACCGTCGCGCCCTTGGACACCGCATCGGACACCAGATCCTCGACGGTGCCGACCTGCTTGGCGTTGACCAGCGGTCCCAGCGTCGACGACGAGTCCAGCCCGTTGCCAAGCCTGAACTCGCTCATCCGCTTCACCAGCTTCTCGGTGAACTCCTCGCGGACCGCGTTGGCGACGTGGAAGCGGTTCGACGCCGTACAGGCCTCGCCACCGTTGCGCATCTTGGCCAGCAGCGCGCCCTCGACGGCGGCGTCGACGTCCGCGTCGTCGAACACGATGAACGGCGCGTTCCCACCCAACTCGAGCGACAGCCGCAGCAGCTGATCGGAGCTCTGCTTGGCCAGCGCCTTGCCGACGCCCGTCGACCCGGTGAAGGTCAGCTTGCGCAGGCGCCCGTCGTCGATGAGGGCCGTGGTCAGATCGCCGGGCTTCGACGTCGGCAGGATCGACAGCACGCCCTTGGGCAGGCCCGCGTCGTCCATCAGCTTGGCCAGCAGCAGCATCGTCAACGGCGTTTCCTGGGCGGGCTTGATGATCATCGTGCAGCCGGCCGCCATCGCCGGGCCGATCTTGCGGGTACCCATCGCCAGCGGGAAGTTCCACGGTGTGATGGCCAGGCAGGGGCCGACGGCGGACTTGGTCACGATGATGCGACCGGTGCCCGCAGGGCTCTTCGTGTAGCGGCCGCCGATGCGGACGGCCTCCTCGGCGAACCAGCGGAAGAACTCGGCGCCGTACTTCACCTCGCCCATGCTCTCGGCGAGCACCTTGCCCATTTCGAGGGTCATCAGCGTCGCGAACTCGTCGGCGCGGGCGGTGATGGCCTCGAACACCGAGCGCAGGATC
>JAOPVF010000513.1 GCA_025963195.1 Mycobacterium sp.
CCAACCGTGACGGAATCGAGCGACGGCGAACAGGGCCTGAAGGCCGGTGCGATGGGCGTCCGATCCATCGTGTTCATGGTGGTGGCGACTGCTGCACCCTTGACCGCGATGGCGTCGGCGATGCCACTGGCACTCGGACTGGGCAACGGTATCGGCGTCCCGGGGACCTATCTCGCGGTGGCGATCGTGCTGGCACTGTTCGCCGTCGGGTACGCGGCGATGAGTCGCCACCTGACCAACGCCGGCGCCTTCTTCGCCTACGTCACGGTGGGTCTCGGCCCGCGATTCGGCATCGCGGCGGGACTGGTTGCGGTGCTGTCGTACAACGTGTTGGTGCTATACGTCGTGGGATTGGTCGGCTTCTTCGGAAGTGGAATCCTCAGCACCGAACTCGGCATCAACATCCCTTGGCAGGCCATCTCGTTCGCCTTGTTGGCGGCGGCTCTGCTGGTGGGCATCATCGGCGTCGAAATCAATGCCCGCGTGCTCGGTGTACTGCTCATCCTGGAGACCGCGATGCTGGTGATCCTCGACGTCGTCACGTTCGCCACCAAGGGACCGAGGGCCTACCCGATCAGCGCGCTGAGCCCCACCGAGATCTTCAGTGGCTCAGTCGGAATCGGGTTCATGTTCGTGTTCATCTCGTTCATCGGTTTCGAGGCAACGGCCATCTTCGGCGAGGAGGCCAAGGATCCCCGGCGAACGGTGCCGCGGGCCACCAAGTTGGCCATTGCCCTCATCGGCGTCGTGTATCTGCTCACCTCGTGGTCGCTGATCGCCGCCTCCGGTGCTGCGACGGCACCAGCGGCGGCATTGGCCGATCCCGGGAACTTCGTCTTCACCACCGCGGGAGGCATTTTGGGCGGGTGGTCCGTACACGTGATGAGCTGGCTGTTGCTGACCAGCATGATCGCGGTGCTCTTCGCCCTGCACGGCATGGCGACGCGCTATCTGATGGCGTTCGGGCGCGAGGGGATCCTGCCTAAAGCACTGGGCCGCACCCATGGTCGGTTCAAGACACCACACGTCGCGGCCTGCGTCCAGGCCGGGGTGATCGCCATCGCGGTGGTCGGGTACTCGGTTGCCGGTGCCGATCCGTATCTGGACCTCGGCAACCAGACCGCTGGTCTTGGCGCGCTGGGCGTGATTGCTCTGATGGCCGTGACCTCGGTCGCCGTCATCGGCTTCTTCCTGCGACGCCCCGACCGGCACTGGTGGACGCACCTCGTCGCGCCGGCCCTGGCGGCGATCGGCTTGCTGATCGCGGTGTTCCTGATCGTGGACAACTACGCCCTACTGACCGGCAGCGATTCCGCCATCGTCAACGGGTTGCCATGGCTGTTGGTGGCCGTCGCGGTGATCGGCTTCATCGTCGGCTCGGTGCGGCCGCTGCGTGCCGAGGTCGACGTCTTCGGCATCGGAGAGGTCAGCGAGACGTCCGTGGAGCATGCGGGCTGACGTCAGCTCAGCGGACGTTCTGCGCGTCGGTACCGAAGATCAGCAGCTGCAACTCCTCGCGGGTCTGTTCGAGGTGGGCCACCATGGCGCGGGCCGCCTGCTCGGCGTCGCGATCCCGCACCGCCTCGTAGATGGCGGAGTGAGCGGCCCTGCTGGACTCGACGACTTCAGTGAAGGCAAGGGAATCGAGTGGAGAGAACATCTCGCCTCGCGCGCTGGCGACCGCTGCCTCCAATCGCTGATTGCACGCAGCCTGCGCGAGCGCCCCGTGGAAGCGGGCATCGGTGTTGCGGAACGTCATTCGCGAATCCGAGCTTGACATCGCCTCGATGGCCTCGGACATCGCCGTCAGATCTTCGTCAGTCCGGCGGCCCGCGGCCAGTCTCGCCGCTTGTGTCTCCAGCCCAACGCGTAGGTCCAGGATGTCGTTGATTTCACGTTCGCTGCTGCGCATGCTGGTCAGCCAGTCCCGGTAGGGGCGATCCAGCTCGGTCACGAACGCACCCCCCGTTGCGCCGCGGCGGACCTCGACGTAGCCGTTCGCCTGCAGCGTCCGCAACGCCTCGCGGACGCTGACGCGCCCCACCCCCATCTGCTTGGCGAGTTCGCGCTCCGGCGGCAACCGGTCGCCGGGGCCGAGGTCGCCCGCGTGGATCAGTGCCCGGAGCCGACTGGCGATGTCGGCGCTGATGGTCGGCGTCGCGAGATCAATTTGCTCCATAGGTACCAACATAGAACGTTTCGGCACGTCACGAGGCGAGGCGGGTCCTGCCCAACCCCGTTGGCCTGCGCTAGATCGGCAGCCCCGGCCGGTCGACGCCCACGATGCGGGCACCACGGAAGAACCGCAAAAGTTCGGCGTCGCCGTGGGCGCCTACACCGCTGGCACCCCAGAACCCCTGCGTGGATTGCGGCACCAGGTCGAGCACGCTGGTGCCGTTGACCTTGACCTCGCCGCAGTTCAATTCGGCACCGAGCACCATCGCCTCGTCGACGTCGGCGCTGAACACGTACCCGGCCAGCCCGGTGCTGCGGCTGTTGGCCAGTGCCAGCGCGTCGGCGTCGTCGGCAACGCGGTGCACCGTCAGCACTGGCCCGAAGATCTCGTCGGCCGTCAGTTCGGTGGGGGCCGCGTCGATCACCACCGGCTGATGAAAGAACCCCGGAAGATCGGGTAGCTCGGTGACGCCGTGCCGTACACCGCCGCCGGCAACCAGCCTGGCCACCGCGTCGGAGACGTGCCGGTACTGGCTACCGTGCGCCTGAGGGCCCATCTGCGATTCGGGGTCGAGGCAGTGCCCCAACCGGGTGCCGCGCAAGCGGTCGAGCAGGGCATCGATCAGGGCGTTCTTCAGACCGTCGTGGCGTCCACCCACCACGATCACGCTGCCGGGGCTCTCACACCATTGCCCGTTGAGTTTGGTGAAGCCCTCGACGAGCGCGTCGGCGGCGGCGTCGACGTCCGCATCGGCCCGCACGATCGCCGGGTTGTTGCTTCCGAGTTCGAGTTGCAGCGCCTTGCAATCCGTCGCGGCGGCGCGCGCGACGGCCACGCCTGCGGTGCGGCCACCGGTGAACGACAACGCCCGGATCCGCGGATCGGACGCCAGCTGCTGACCCACGTCGCGACCACCGTGCACCAGCTGGAACACCGTAGGCGGCAACCCAGCTTCGGCAAGGGCCTGCTGGACCGCGGCGGCCACCAGTGCGGTGCTGGTGGGCGCCCAGTTCGACGGTTTGGCGACGACGGGTGCGCCCGCCGCGAGTGCAAACGCCATCTTCTTGGCGACGATGAAACTGGGTGCATTCCAGGGTGCGATCACCGCGGCAGGTCCCCACGGCAGGTAGCCGAGACGAACCGGACGGCCGGCGTCGCCTGCGTCGTACAGGCCAGGATCAGCCTCCAAGAGCTGTGCCGCCGAGCGCAGCGCGTCCGAAAGACCCTGGGCGAACAGCGTTGTCACCGATTCGATGACACCAGTGTTGATCGCGTCGTATCGGGCGACGTCGACCGACGCCTCGTCGAGCAGGTCGGCGGTGCGGTGCAGCAGTGCCGACCGCTGCGGCGTCGAGGTATTGCGCCACGTGCCTGCGGCGTGCACGGCGGCGGCATTGGCGATGGCGCGTTCGACGTCGGCAGCGGCGGTCTGACGCTGGCGTTGCAGGGGCGCTCCGGTGTTCGGGTCGGTCAGGTCGGCGCCGAGGTCGTCGTCCGGTGCGGACCACGTCCCGCCGATCAGATCTCGTTGTGGAGCAAGCTCGATCGTGTTGGTCGTCACGGGTCAGATCGTCTCGAAGTAGCGGTCGCGGTCCCAGTCGCTGGTGGCGCGCAGGAACTGCATCCACTCGTTTCGCGCCACCGCGGCGTAGTGGCCGACCACCTCCTTGTCGAAAGTGGTTGCGGCGAAGAGACTCTGTTCCAGCTTCTCCGCGGCGTCGCCAAGGGTGACCGGCAGTTCACCGTGCGGTTCGGCGTAGCCGTCGCCCCTGCACGGCGGACCGGGATCGACCCGGCGGCTCATGCCGTCGCGCATACTGCCCAGCACTGCCGCAGAAGCCAGGTAGGGGTTGACGTCGGCGCCCGGCAACCGCATCTCCAGCCGGTTGGCGTCGGGTCCACCGGTGATCAATCGGCATGTCGTGGTGCGGTTGTCGAAGCCCCACGTCAATCCATTGCCTGCGAAGTCGTGGCTAATGATGCGGCGCATGGAGTTGACGGTGGGCGCATAGAACAGCATTAGGTCCGAAACTCGATCCAGCACTCCGGCGACCGCGTGGCGCAGTGGCGCGCTGGCCGTCCGGTCGGCATCCCCGTCGTAGAAGGGGGTGCTGCCGTCGTCACCGCGCACCGAAGCGTGGACGTGGCACGACGAACCCATCCCTTCGGTCAACGGCCGCGGCATGAAGGTCGCGGTCATCCCGTTGACGCGAGCCAGGTCCGCGACGGCACTCTTGAAGAGCACGTGACGGTCGGCGGTCTCGATCGCCTCGGCGTACTCGAGGTTGATCTCCCACTGTCCGAGGCCGTATTCGGCTTGGGCCACCTCGACCGCAATTCCGCTGTCCTCGAGCGCATTGCGGACTTGTCTGAAGAATGGCTCCATCGCGTTGCCCGCACCGATGGCATAGTCGGACCGGGCCAGCGTGGTCGGTTCCAGGTCTCGATAACCACTGCGCCGCAACTCATCCGGTGTACCGCGGTAGAGGTGGAACTCCAGCTCCGTTGCGGTGTAGGCGTTGAGCTGTTGGGCATTGAGCGCCTGCACCTGTCGCCGCAGAATGGTCCGCGGCGCCACCGGCAGCGGCTCTCCTGAGTCCTCGTCGATGGAGTCGGCCAGACAGATCGCCGTGGCATCGAGCCACGCGGCACGGCGAAGCGTCCCAAGGTCGGGCAGCAGCCGGAAGTCCTGCCAGCCGGTGTGCGCGCCCGCGAACTCGACCTTCAGCCCCTCGAGGTCCTGGTCGAAATCCCATGCGTAGACACAGGTGCACACGTGCACACCGTCGCCGGCGATGCGTTCGAACGACCTCACCGGCATGCGCTTGCCGAACAGCTTGCCGTACATGTCGACACCGGCGACGATCACCGTCTCGATTCCGGCAGAACGTAGTTCCGAGACTTCCAGCATGGCAGTCATCGTGCCAACCATCCTCCGTCGACGGGAAGCTGCACACCGGTGATGTAGGAGGCGTCGTCGGAGAGCAGGAAGGAGACGGCCGCCGCCATGTCCGTCGGCCTGCCAAGGCGTTTCACCAGCAGCCGGGAGTCCATCACCTCCATGACCTCAGGACTGTTCAGATCCACGCCGGGAAGGAAGTTGGTCGGCACCGGTCCTGGTGCGATGGCGTTGACCCGGACGTTGTAGCGGGACAGCTCGACGGCCAGCGCCTTCGTCAGCATCTTGACGCCGCCCTTGGATGCGTTGTAGTGCACCTGAGCGAAACCTTGCGAGGACACCACGACGTCGGCCTCGACCGTGGAGAGGTTGACCACTGCGCCCTGGCCGGCCTTGCGGAAGTACGGCACCGCCAGCTGGCTGGTGACGAAGACACCCTTGAGGTTGACGTCGAGCACCAGATCCCATTCCTCGTCGGTGAGGTCCTCCAGCGACGACATGGTGATCAGGCCTGCGTTGTTCACCAGGTAGTCGAAGCGCTGCCACTCGGTGGCGGTGGCGTCCAGTGCGGCGCCGACGGCCTCCCGGTCGCGGACGTCGGCGGCGAGCGCGAGTGCCGTACCGCCGGAATCCGCGATGGCGCCCGCGGTTTCCTTGGCGCGGACGTGATCGACGTCGACGCACGCCACCCTGGCGCCGTGAGATGCCAGCCGCTCGGCGATCGCGCGCCCGATTCCCGAACCTGCACCGGTGACGAACGCGACCCGGTTCTCATGCGATGACGACATCTTCCTGCTTCCTGTAGATGGTGCTGGTGCTGTGTCGTGCGCTGTCGACCAACCAGCCGAACAGCGGGTCGGTTCCGCCGAGCATCTCGGGGTGCCACTGCACGCCGACGATCGGTGCGTCGAGAGCCTCGACGGACTCGACGACGCCGTCGGGCGCGCGGCCGGTGACGGCGAGACCGGTGCCGATCTCCGCCACGGCTTGGTGGTGCAGGCTGTTGACGTGAGTGCGCGGGCCGTACAAGGCGTGCGGCACCGAGCCCTCGAGGAGATCGACGGCGTGCACGCGGTGGTTGCGTGGGTAGCCGAGAAAGCTGTGCGACTCGCCCGAGTCGGCGGGTAGATGCCCGACGAGCGTGCCGCCGCGGCTGACGTTGATCAGCTGAATGCCTCGGCAGATGCCGAGCACCGGGATCCCGCGCATCCACGCGGCATCCAGTACGGCCAGCTCGAATTCATCACGGAGCGGGTCGATTTCGGTCGCGTGGGGTCCAGGCACCCCGCCGTAGCACCGAGGGTCGACGTCGGATCCGCCCGACAGGATGAGGCCGTCGATTCGCGAGACGACCGCGACGGGATCGCTTTCCATGCTGAGCAGCCAGGGCAGCCCGCCCGCGCGCACCACGGCGGCGGCGTAGTCGACGAAGAACGTCTCGACCAGGGCGTCGCGGACAACGGGGATGGCCAACGGCCCCGCCGGTTGCCTGCGTCCGGTGAGTCCGATTACGGGTGGCGCACCGTCGTGATGCAAGGTGTGGGCCATTGGACCGAGATTAGAACCAATGCAGCGGTTCGTCAATGCCCCGCCAAACACCGGTCCTATGGCAGACATAGCTCCACTCGACCGTGGCCACTGGCACCGAGGATCTAGTCTCCACGACGTGGCGACTGCTCTCGAGAACATAAGGATTCTGGATTTCTCACGCGTGCTAGCCGGCCCCTTGGCCACCATGGTGCTTGCCGATCTCGGTGCCGAGGTGATCAAGATCGAACGCCCGAACATTGGGGACGACACCCGCGCTTGGGGACCTCCGTACGACGAACGCGGCGAAGCCACGTACTTCCAGTCCGTCAACCGCAACAAGACTTCGGAGGCGATCGACCTCGCGACGCCTGCAGGAGCAGCCCGTGCCCGCGAATTGGCGCTCGAGGCGGATGTGGTCGTCGAGAACTTCCGCCCCGGGGTCATGCAGAAGCTTGGCCTCGACTACGCCACGCTGGGCAAGTCCAACCCTGGTCTTGTCTATTGCTCGATCACTGGCTTCGGTACCGGCGAGGGTGCCGAACTTCCCGGTTATGACCTACTGGTGCAAGCCGTAGGTGGCCTGATGTCGATCACCGGCACCCCCGACGGAGAACCGCAGAAGGCCGGCGTGGCACTCGTCGATGTCATTACGGGGCTCTTCGCCGCGGTTGGCATCCTCGCGGCTTTGCGCCATCGCGAGCGCACTGGCGAGGGCCAAACCGTCGAAGTCGACCTCTTGTCCTGCCTGCTTGCGGCCCTCGTCAACCAAGGCAGTGCGTACACCCTGGCGGGTGCCATCGGACACCGCCTCGGCAATGCACACCCGTCGATCGCACCCTACGAGCTGTACCCGACCGGGGAAGGCGACCTCGTACTCGCGGTCGGCAATGACAAGCAATTTGGCGCACTGTGCGATGTCGTCGGCCTCGACGTCGATCCACGCTTCGCCACGAACGCGTCGCGGGTCGAAAACCGAGATGCCCTGCGGGAAGCACTCATTACTGGACTCGCAGGCCGCTCCGCCAGTGAGTGGGTGTCGTCGCTCTCGGCGGTGGGGGTGCCCGCCGGGCAGGTGAACGACGTTGCCGGCGCGTTTGCCTTCGCCGACTCGCTCGGCCTACAGCCGACGATCACAGTGCCTCGCGAGGATGGCAGTGTCGCTCACCTCACGCGCAACCCCATCACCATGAGCGCAACGCCACCCAGCTATCGCAGCGCTCCTCCTACCCTGCCAGTCGAGGAAAGCGTGGTTTCGTAGCCGGCAGGTCGATGCTTCGCGGAATGCATTGGTGCACACGTCTATTCGTCCGTGGAGCCCGACGGTGCGATGCCGCGAAGCGCTTCGCCCAGCGTCCAGATCGCCGCGCTGAGAGCCCAGGCCTGAGTCGGCGATTGCTGGTTACGTCCGGATTCGTTGCACCGATTCTGATCAACCATTGAAGCTACGCTCCCCTCGTCATTCCTCGGGGCGGTCTCTACCCTCGGCGTAGTCGACGAGTGCGGCACTGATCCGCTTGTTGAGTTCGGGGTCGCGAAAGGCGCTGACGAACATGGCATTCCACCACAGTCCATCGGCTGCGAGCCGGGCGATCTGGGCGCGCTCAGGGTAACGGTCCACCCCAGGCGCCGGCCACATCCACGCCTCGAACGCTTCAGAGATCGGCCCCTGCATCTCCGGTTCGGTACTTGCCGCCAGAATGACCGACCAGCGGCGCAGCACCCGGTCGGCGTCCGCGGCCGTTAGGTGGTTTGTCGTAGACGCGATGTAGGCGCGGGTGTACGAGCCGGGCTCACCGTCGTCCCAGCGAGCATAGTTGTCGTTCGTGTCGTCGACCAGCCGCTCCACGAGTCCGCGAACCAGCTCGCTCTTGCTCGAGAAGTGATACAACAGCCCGCCCTTGGAGACCCCAGC
>JAOPVF010000549.1 GCA_025963195.1 Mycobacterium sp.
TGTCCACACCACGGCCATCCTGGGCCTGACCCGCGCCATGGGTGTGATCCTCATCGCAATTCTGGTGTCCTACCTGCTGCTGGCCGTGTTGCGCGGCCGACTGCACCCGGTCGGCGGCCTCGGCGTCGCGCTCGGCGCCACCATCCTGCTGTTCCCGGTGGTGCAGCCCTGGTACCTGCTGTGGGCGATCATCCCGTTGGCGACGTGGGCGACCCGCCCGGGATTCCGCGGCACCGCCATCGCGATCACGCTGGTGGTGGGCATATTCGGGCCGACGGCAAACGGCGACCGGTTCGCGTTGTTCCAGATCCTCGACGCGACGCTGGCGAGCCTCGTCATCGTGGCTCTCCTCATCGCGATCACCTACCGCAGGCTGCCCTGGCGCCCGCTGCCCGACGTCAACGGCACCGGACCGCCGGAGAGACCGCCGGGCGGAGCCGCGTCCGGACCACCGTCGACACCGGCTCCCAAACCGGACGCTTACGCTAAGTACCCGTGACCTCCCGTTCAGACGTCCCCGTGCTGTTACGCGGGGTCAGCAAGCGGTACGGGTCGACGACGGCGGTCGATGGGCTCGATCTCGAGGTGCAGCGGGCCGAGGTGCTGGCCCTGCTCGGGCCGAACGGCGCGGGCAAGACCACCACCGTCGAGATGTGCGAGGGGTTCATCCGGCCGGACTCCGGCACGATCGAAATCCTCGGCCTCGATCCCATCGCCGACAACGCCCAGCTGCGTGAACGCATCGGCGTGATGCTGCAGGGTGGCGGCGGCTATCCAGCGGCGCGGGCGAGGGAAATGCTCGATCTGGTCGCCGCCTACTCGGCCGACCCGCTCGACCCCGCGTGGCTGATGGACATCCTCGGCCTGACCGAGTCCGCCCGCACTACCTATCGGCGTCTGTCCGGCGGCCAGCAGCAACGCCTCGCGCTGGCGTGCGCGGTGGTGGGCCGGCCCGAGCTGGTGTTCCTCGACGAGCCGACCGCGGGCATGGACGCGCACGCGCGAATCGTGGTGTGGGAGTTGATCGCCGGACTGCGCCGCGACGGCGTCACGGTGGTCCTCACCACCCACCAGTTGACCGAGGCCGAGCAGCTCGCGGACCGCTTGGTCATCATCGACCACGGTGCCGCAGTGGCCGCAGGGACACCCGCCGAGCTCATGGGGCGCGGAGCCGAGAACCAGCTACGATTCTCCGCTCCCCCGAAACTTGATCTGTCGCTGCTTGTTTCGGCCTTGCCGGAGAACTACCGAACGGTCGAGACGACACCGGGCGAATACCTCGTCGAGGGCCACGTCGACCCGCAGGTACTGGCAACCGTGACCGCATGGTGCGCGCGGCTGGACGTGCTCGCCACCGACATGCGCGTCGAACAGCGCAGCCTCGAGAACGTCTTCCTCGATCTGACCGGACGGGAGCTGCGTCCATGACCAACCGATTCGCACCAGGCACGTTCAGCCCAGACCCGCGACCGGCGACGGTGCCCAAGATGCTGGCCGCGCAGTTTCGCCTCGAGCTGAAGCTGTTGCTGCGCAACGGTGAACAACTGCTGCTGACGATGTTCATCCCGATCACGCTGCTGGTCGGCCTGACGCTACTGCCCCTCGGTTCGTTCGGGGACAACCGGGCAGCCAAGTTCGTCCCTGCGATCATGGCGCTCGCGGTCATCTCGACGGCCTTCACAGGCCAGGCCATCGCGGTGGCCTTCGACAGGCGTTACGGCGCGCTGAAGCGATTGGGCGCCACCGCACTTCCGGTGTGGGGAATCATTGCGGGCAAGTCGCTTGCCGTCGTCACCGTGGTGTTCCTGCAATCGATTCTGTTGGGCGCCATCGGCTTTGCACTGGGCTGGCGTCCTGCGATCGCCGGGCTGGCGTTGGGCGCGGTGATCATCGCCCTCGGCACTGCCGGGTTCGCCGCGCTGGGGCTCCTGCTGGGCGGCACCCTGCGCGCCGAGATCGTGCTGGCGGTGGCCAACCTGCTGTGGTTCGTATTCGCAGGCCTCGGCGCCCTGACGCTCGGCGGCGGCATGGTCTCGCACAGCGTGCAGTGGGTGGCCAGGCTGACTCCGTCGGGCGCCCTGACCGAGGCATTGACTCAGGCGATGATGCCGTCCGTGGACTGGTTCGGCATTGCGGTGCTGGCGGTGTGGGGCGCGGTCGCAGCCCTGTGCGCGCTGCGCTGGTTCCGCTTCACCTGAGCGCGACGGCAGGCGTCGCACGCAATGCCTCCACGATCAACCTGCCGCCCAATGCGGTCACGACGCCGCCTGCCACGCGGTCGATCCAGTGCTTCCCGCGTAGATAGACCGCACGCGGCCTCGAGGATGAGAACAGCACGGCAACGACGGTGTACCAACCCATTTCGACGGCGAACGTCATCGGTGGCAAGGCCCAGAACATCCACACCGGGATCTGGGCGGGCAGAAACGCCGCGAAGATGCTTGCGTACCAGATCGCCGTCTTCGGGTTGCTGAGCTGCGTGGCGAACGCGATCACGAAGGATCGGCGCCAGCCTCCGGTCACGGGCCGTCCATCGTCGGTCGTGACGGGCAGCGGTGTTCGTGCGCCGCGCCAGAGTCGGATGCCGAGGTAGACCAGGTAGCCGCCGCCGGCCACCTTCAGCGCCATGTACAGCCATTCGACTTGCATCAGCAGCGCCTGAAGTCCGCCGAGCGCGAGGCCCGAGAAGACCATCCCGCCCAGTCCCATGCCAAGGGCCGATGCCAAGCCGTCGCGTCGCGACAGCGCGGCGGCGGCGCGCACCACGACGACGAAGCTCGGTCCTGGACTGATCGCGCCGATGGCCAACGTGCCGAGGATGCTGAGGAGGGCGAGCTGAGCGGACATGGCTTCATGTAACCGTCCGATTCGGCACCGCGCACGTGAGGAGCAAGACGGACAGAAGTCGAGCCCTACTCCATTCTGTAGTTGAGGGTCCTTTACGATCGGTCGGTGCCCGTCGGACGGTTCTTGCTGCGACTGGTGGACGTGCTGCCCACGCCGAGCCTGCTAACGCAACGGCTGGTGGCCGCCGCGGTCGTGCTGACCCAGGGCGGTATCGCGGTCACCGGCGCCATCGTCCGCGTCACCGCGTCCGGCCTCGGCTGTCCCACCTGGCCACAGTGCTTCCCAGGCAGCTTCACACCGGTCCCCCACGCCGAAGTCGCCGTCGTGCATCAGGTGGTCGAGTTCGGCAACCGGATGATCACCTTCCTCGTCGTACTCACCGCGGCGCTTGCGGTGCTCGCGGTGACCCGTGCCCGCCGCCGTCGCGAGGTGCTCGTCTACGCGTGGCTGATGCCTGCCTCGACGGTCGCGCAGGCCGTCATGGGCGGAATCACGGTACTGACCGGCTTGCTGTGGTGGACGGTCGCAATCCACCTCGTCGCGTCGATGGCGATGGTCTGGCTGGCGGTGCTGCTGTACGTCAAGATCGGTGAACCCGACGATCTCGCCCCGACGCCCGTGGTGCCAAAACCGTTGCGGCAATTGACCGCATTGACGGCCGTCGTGCTGGCCGCGCAACTCGTCAGCGGCACGCTCGTGACGGGCGCCGGGCCGCACGCCGGCGACAAGAGCATCGAGCAGCCGGTGCCGCGACTGCAGGTCGAGATCACCACGCTGGTGCACCTCCACTCGTCGCTGCTGGTGGCCTACCTGGCCTTGATCGTCGGTCTGGGCTTCGCCCTGCTTGCGGTGCGCGCACCGAAGCCGGTGGTGCGGCGCCTGTGGGTGCTGCTGGTGTTGGTGTGCGCACAGGGGTTGGTCGGCACGGTGCAGTTCTTCACGGGCGTGCCCGCGGCGCTGGTGGCCGTGCACGTCGCCGGCGCGGCCGCGTGTACGGCGGCAACCGCGGCGCTATGGGCTTCGATGCGACAGCGGGCCGAGCCCGAGCCTGTCGAGGGCTGACTCCACCCCGATCGCGAATTCGCGCTGCTGCCTGGCGCGGTCTGCGGCGCCGATCTGCCGCCAGCCCAGTGACGGCTCGACCAGCTCCAGTTCCAGCAGCCGCGGATCCCGAGGTCCGCCGATGACGTCGACGCGGGCGTACAGGAACTCCGACGGCGCGATGCCGAGATGGGCGCCCGCGGCCGCCAGTGCGGCGTGGCCGACGTCCCACAGTTCGAAGTCCGGCTCGGCGGCCCGCAGCGACTCCTCGGCGTACGTGCCGGATTCGTCGAACTCCGGCCGGTGTCCCGGCGGCGGCAGGATCGGCCCCTTGGTGAAGGCGTGGGACTGCCTGCCCGCGACGAACACCATCGCCGTCTCGCCGTCGATGATCCGCGGATCGTAGGGCTGCACCAGCACGGTGCGCCCTGCGTCCTGCAGCGTCGCCGCGTGCTCGCGTGCCGCATCGGTATCGGTGAACCGTTGCGCGCCAACTGATCCCGCACCGACCGCCGGTTTCACGACGACTTCCCCGCCGTCCAGGCTCAGCCGCTCGCCGGGGGCGAAGAACCGGCTCGGCACCGTCGGCACCCCGGCCGCGGTCAGGTCGGCCAGGTAGCGCTTGTCCGTGTTCCAGGCCACCACGTCCGGCGCATTCAACAGGTTGGGCACCCGTCGCGTCCATGCCAGGAATTCATCGAGCCGGTCGATGTAGTCCCACGTGGCGCGCAGCACCACCACGTCGGCGCGCTCGGTCTCGGGATCATCCCAGGACAGCCAGCGGGCATGCAGGCCGCGTGACCGCAGCGCTTTTACCAACCCCGCATCGTCGCCGTCACCCTCCACGAGAGCGCGGCAACCTGCGAAGACGATGTTCGGATGACGGATGTCGGGCCTAGCGAGTTTCACCTTGGAATGATAGGTCGTATGTACGTCATCGAAGTCGCCGAAACCGGTGGTCCCGAAGTCCTGAACTACGTCGAACGCGCGGAGCCCTCACCCGGCCCCGGCCAGGTGCTGATCAAGGCGGAGGCGATCGGCGTCAACTTCATCGACACCTACTTCCGGGCCGGCCTCTACCCGCGACCGACGCCCTTCGTCGTAGGCACCGAGGTGTGCGGCACCATCGCAGCGGTCGGTGACGACGTCGCCGCGCTGAGCGTCGGCGACCGGGTGGTCACTGCACAGGCCGACGGCGGCTACGCCGAATTCTGCGTGGCACCAGCCGATTTCGTGGCATACGTGCCCGATGCCGTGCCCGCAGAAGTCGCCGCTTCATCGCTACTGAAGGGCATGACCGCCCACTACCTGATCAAGTCCACCTACCCCGTGCAGCAGGGCGATACCGTCCTGCTGCACGCCGGGGCCGGCGGCGTCGGCCTGATCCTGACGCAGTGGGCCACCAGCCTGGCCGTGCGGGTGATCACCACGGTGTCGACGCGGGAGAAGGGCGAGTTGTCCCGCAAGGCCGGCGCCGTCGAGGTGCTCGACTACCCCAGCGAGAGCGAAGGCGGCGCGGCCGAGTTCGGTGCTCGCATCCGGGAGCTCACCGGGGGCCAAGGGGTGGCGGCGGTGTACGACGGGGTTGGCGCGTCGACGTTCGACGCCAGCCTGGCCAGCCTCGCGGTGCGCGGCACACTCGCCCTGTTCGGCGCGGCAAGCGGGCCGGTGCCACCGGTCGATCCGCAGCGGCTCAACGCCGCCGGTTCGGTCTTCCTGACGCGGCCGACCCTGGCGCACCACTCCCGCACCGCCGACGAGTTCGGCTGGCGCGCGGGTGAACTGCTCGACGCGATCTCGCAGGGCACCATCGACGTCACGGTGAGCAACCGCTACCCGCTGTCGGACGCCGCCGACGCGCACCGCGACCTGGAGGGCCGCAAGACGGTCGGCTCGGTGGTCCTGGTGCCCTAAGAAACGGGCCCAGCTCTAACCTTGTCGGTGTGGCCGAGGACCTGATCGTGTCGCGGGCCATGGTGATTCCCGCGTCCGACTTGAGCGAGCGCTTCTCCAGGTCCTCTGGCCCCGGCGGGCAGGGGGTGAACACGGCGGACAGCCGGGTCGAGCTGTCGTTCGACGTGGCCCGTTCGCCCGCGGTTCCGGAGTGGTTGCGCCCCCGAATGCTGCGCCGACTCGAGGGGCGTCTCTCGGACGGCGTCGTGCGGGTGACGGCCAGCGAGCATCGCGCGCAGCTCCAGAACCGCGCCGCGGCCCGTGAGCGGATGGCGCGCCTGCTTCGCGATGCCGCGACCGCACCTCCCCCGATCCGCAGGCCGACCAAGCCAACCAGAGGCTCGAAGGAGCGCAGGATCGAGGACAAGAAGCGTCGCGGCCAGACCAAGCTCGGCCGGCGCGGAGGCTGGGACGCAAGCTAGCGAGTGCTAGTGCCCAAACACCGTCGGCAAGGCCAGCGCGGAGTCGACCGCCAGCGCGCAGAACACCACGGCAAGGTAGTTGTTCGACTGCAGGAACAGCCTCAGCGGCTTCACCGGCTCGCCGCGCTTGACCCCTGAGTACAGCTGGTGGGCCATCACCAGGAACCACGCGCCTGCGAGCAGTGCGACCGACGCGTATAGCCAGCCGGTGACGAGCGCGAGCGCCAAGGTGGTCAACACGGTCAGCCAGGTGTAGATCAGGATCTGCCTGGTGACCTGCCGCTCGGTGGCCACCGTCGGCAGCATCGGCACGCCTGCCGCCTTGTAGTCGTCCTTGTAGCGCATCGCCAGGGCCCAGGTGTGCGGTGGCGTCCAGAAGAAGATGATCCCGAACATCACCAGCGCTGGCCACTGGATGGTGCCCGTCACCGCGGACCAGGCGATCATCACCGGCATGCAGCCCGCCGCGCCGCCCCACACCACGTTCTGCGACGTGCGGCGCTTCAACAGCAGCGTGTAGACGAAGACGTAGAACAAGATCGTGGCGACCGCCAGCAGCCCCGACAGCAGGTTAGTGGTCCACCACAGCCACGCGAACGACCCGACGGACAACAGCAGGCCGAAGACCAGCGCATGCCGGGTGGGCACGGACTCACGCGCAAGCGGGCGCCGCGCGGTTCGCTTCATCACCTTGTCGATGTCGGCATCCGCGACGCAGTTCAGCGTGTTGGCGCCCGCCGCGGCCAGCAAGCCGCCAACCAGGGTGTTGAGAATCAGGAGGGGGTCGACCGTGCCGCGATCCGCCAGCAGCATCGCCGGAATGGCAGTGACCAGCAGCAGCTCGATCACACGCGGCTTGGTCAGCGCGACGTAGGCCAAGATCGTGGTGCCAGTGCGGCCAGGCGCCTCGTGAAAAAAACGGCGCTCGCGAATGCTCACGCAGTTGTCTCCTCGGTGTTTCGCGGCAGCGCGCAGCTTCTACTACAGACGATGGTAGACCGCGTTCGGGCGCTTCCAACAACTCAGGGTCGGTTCGGGTGAACGCCCGGCCAACTTGACCAAGGCGGTCTGCAACGCCGCGGCTATCCGCACTAGGGTGGTAGTGGACCAACATGCCGACCCGAGGGGTTAATACGTGACCACAGTGGAAGAGATCTCCGCCCTCACCCGCCCCAACCATCCGGACGATTGGACCGACGTCGACACCCTCGCCGTCGACACCGTCCGGGTGCTTGCCGCCGACGCCGTGCAGAAGGTAGGCAACGGCCATCCTGGCACGGCGATGAGCCTGGCGCCGTTGGCGTACACGCTGTTCCAGCGCCAGATGATCCACGACCCGAGCGACGTGCACTGGCTGGGCCGGGACCGCTTCGTGCTGTCCTGCGGACACTCCAGCCTCACCCTCTACATCCAGCTCTACCTCGGCGGATTCGGCCTGGAGCTCGCCGACATCGAGGCGCTGCGCACCTGGGGCAGCAAGACGCCGGGGCACCCGGAGTTCCGGCACACCGCAGGCGTCGAGATCACCACCGGACCGCTCGGCCAGGGCTTGGCCTCGGCGGTCGGCATGGCGATGGCATCGCGCTACGAGCGCGGCCTGTTCGATCCGGACGCGGCGCCGGGCACCAGCCCGTTCGACCACTTCATCTACGTCATCGCCTCCGACGGCGACATGGAGGAGGGCGTCACCAGCGAGGCGTCGTCGCTGGCGGGCACCCAGGAGCTCGGCAACCTCATCGTGTTCTACGACCACAACCAGATCTCGATCGAGCACGACACCAACATCGCGCTCTCCGAAGACGTTCCGGCCCGCTACCGGGCGTACGGCTGGCACGTCCAGGAGGTCGAGGGCGGTGAGAACGTCGTCGGCATCGAAGAGGCCATCGCCGCGGCCAAGGCCGTGACCGACAAGCCGTCGTTCATCTCGTTGCGCACGATCATCGGCTATCCCGCTCCCACCAAGATGAACACCGGCGGGGCGCACGGCTCAGCGCTCGGCGAGGAAGAGGTCGCCGCCACCAAGCGCGTTCTCGGCTTCGATCCCGACAAGACCTTCGAGGTGCGCGACGAGGTCATCGAGCACACCCGCAAGCTGGTGGACCGCGGTCGCGAGGCCCACGAGAAGTGGCAGCCGCAGTTCGACGCGTGGGCGCAGCGCGAGCCCGAGCGCAAGAAGCTGCTGGACCGGCTGCTGGCCCAGGAGCTGCCAGAGGGCTGGGACGCCGACCTGACGTACTGGGAGCCGGGTTCCAAGCCGCTGGCCACCCGCGCGGCATTCGGCAAGGTCCTCAACGACGTCGCCCCGCACCTGCCCGAATTGTGGGGTGGCTCAGCCGATCTCGCCGGCAGCAACAACACCACCATCAACGGGGTGAAGTCGTTCGGCCCACCGTCGATCTCGACGTCGGACTACACGGCAGACTTGTACGGCCGGGTGCTGCACTTCGGCGTCCGCGAGCACGCCATGGGCTCGATCCTGTCGGGCATCGTCCTGCACGGGCCCACCCGCGCCTTCGGCGGGACGTTCCTGCAGTTCTCCGACTACATGCGGCCCGCTGTGCGGTTGGCGTCGCTGATGGACATCGACACCATCTACATCTGGACGCACGACTCCATCGGATTGGGTGAGGACGGGCCGACCCATCAGCCGGTCGAGCACCTCTCGGCGCTCCGAGCGATCCCGAACCTGTCGGTGGTGCGGCCGGGCGATCCGAACGAGACGGCGTACGCGTGGCGCACCATCGTGGCGCGCGGCGCGAGTAGCGGGCCCGTTGGTTTCATCCTGACCAGGCAGGGCATCCCGGTCTTGGAGGGCACCAGCGCCGAGGGTGTCGCCAAGGGCGGCTACGTGCTAGGCGGCGGCAACCCCGCCGACGATGCCGACGTGATCATCATCGGCACCGGCTCTGAGCTTCAGCTGGCGGTGGAGGCACGGAAGCAGTTGGCGGAGAAGGACATCAACGCCTACGTCGTCTCGATGCCGTGTGTGGAGTGGTTCGAGAGCCAGCCCAAGGAGTACCGCGACAGCGTGCTGCCCCCCGAGGTGTCGGCGCGTGTGGCCGTCGAGGCAGGCATCGCGCAGAGCTGGCACAAGCTGGTCGGTGACACCGGCGAGATCGTCTCGATCGAGCACTACGGTGAATCGGCCGACGACAACACGCTGTTCCGTGAGTTCGGATTCACCCCGGAAGCCGTGGTGGCCGCAGCGGAACGGTCCATGGAGAACTAGAGCAATCTCGATATCGAACAAGGAGCACCCCATGACTCAGAACCCGAACCTCGCGGCGCTGAGTGCCGCAGGCGTGTCCGTATGGCTCGACGACCTCTCGCGTGAGCGTCTGCAGACGGGCAACCTGCAGCACCTCATCGACACCCATAGTGTCGTGGGGGTCACCACGAACCCGTCGATCTTCCAGGCCGCGCTGTCGAAGGGCACCGCGTACGACGCCCAGGTGACCGAGTTGGCCGAACGCGGCGCCGACGTCGACGCCACCATCCGCACGGTCACCACCGACGACGTTCGCAACGCGTGCGACGTCCTCGCCAAGGTCTACGAGGCCTCCGGCGGCGTCGACGGTCGCGTGTCCATCGAGGTGGATCCGCGGCTGGCCCAGGACACCGACAAGACGATCCTGCAGGCCATCGAGCTGTGGAAGATCGTCGACCGGCCCAACGTGCTGATCAAGATCCCCGCGACCAAGGCCGGGCTGGCGGCGATCACCGCCGTCATCGCCGAGGGCATCTCGGTCAACGTCACGCTGATCTTCTCCGTCGAGCGGCACGAGGCCGTCATGGACGCCTACCTCGCCGGTCTTGAGAAGGCCAAGGAAGCGGGCCACGACCTGAGCAAGATCCACTCGGTCGCGTCGTTCTTCGTCTCCCGCGTCGACACCGAGATCGACGCCAGGCTGGAGAAGATCGGCACCGACGAGGCGCTGGCGCTGCGCGGTCAGGCCGGTGTTGCCAACGCACGTCTGGCGTACAAGGCCTACGAGGACGTGTTCGTCGGCGGCGCCCAGTACGAGGTGCTCAAGGCCGACGGAGCGCGCGTGCAACGTCCGCTCTGGGCATCGACCGGTGTGAAGAACCCCGACTACTCCGACACGCTGTACGTCACCGAACTGGTGGCGCCGAACACCGTCAACACGATGCCGGAGAAGACCATGGAGGCCGTCGCCGATCACGGCGTCGTCACCGGTGACACCATCTCGGGCACTGCGGAGGCGGCGCAGGCGGTCTTCGACGAGCTGGAGGCCATCGGCATCGACCTCACCGACGTCTTCCTGGTGCTGGAGACCGAGGGCGTCGAGAAGTTCGAGAAGTCGTGGCAGGAGCTGATCGACGCAACACAGGGTCAGCTCGACGCAGCCGGCAAATGACATCGGGTTCCGACTGGACCAACCCGCTGCGGGACAAGCGCGACAAGCGGTTACCGCGCATCGCGGGTCCGTGTGCGGTGGTGATCTTCGGGGTGACCGGCGACCTCGCCACCAAGAAGTTGATGCCCGCGATCTACGACCTGGCCAACCGCGGGCTTCTTCCTCCCACGTTCTCGTTGGTCGGGTTCGGCCGTCGGGACTGGAGTGACCAGGACTTCGCCGACGTCGTGCTCAAGGCCGTGCAGGGGCATGCGCGCACGCCCTTCCGGCAGGAGGTCTGGGACCGTCTGAGTGAGGGCATCCGGTTTGCCCAAGGCGAATTCGACGACGACAAGGCCTTCGAGCGGCTGTCCGAAACCCTGGCCAAGCTCGACGCCGAGCGCGGGACTGGTGGCAACCACGCCTTCTATCTGTCGATTCCGCCGAAGGCCTTCCCCTCGGTGTGCGAGCAGCTGTCCAAGTCCGGTCTGGCCCGACCCGAGAGCGACCGGTGGAGCCGCGTCGTGATCGAGAAGCCGTTTGGCCACGATCTGGACAGTGCCCGCTCACTCAACAAGGTGGTCAACAGCGTCTTCCCCGAGACGTCGGTGTTCCGCATCGATCACTATCTTGGCAAGGAGACGGTGCAGAACATCCTTGCACTGCGTTTCGCCAACCAGCTGTTCGATCCGATCTGGAACGCCCACTACGTCGACCACGTCCAGATCACGATGGCCGAGGACATCGGGTTGGGCGGGCGTGGCGGCTACTACGACGGTGTCGGCGCGGCTCGTGACGTCATCCAGAACCACCTGACGCAGCTGCTGGCATTGACCGCGATGGAAGAGCCGGTCAGCTTCAAGCCATCGGAATTGCAGGCCGAGAAGATCAAGGTGCTATCGGCGACGAAGCTGGTGGAACCCTTGAGCGAGAACACCTCCCGCGGCCAGTACACGGCCGGTTGGCAGGGCGGTGAGAAGGTGGTCGGGCTGCTCGAGGAGGAGGGCTTCTCAAAGAATTCCACCACCGAGACCTTCGCCGCGATCACGTTGGAGGTCGACACCAGGCGCTGGGCAGGCGTCCCGTTCTACCTCCGGACGGGAAAGCGATTGGGCCGCAGGGTCACCGAGATCGCCCTGGTGTTCAAGCGCGCTCCGCATCTGCCGTTCGACGCCACCATGACCGACGAGCTCGGCAAGAACGCGTTGGTGATCAGGGTGCAGCCCGACGAGGGCATCACACTGCGATTCGGCTCGAAGGTGCCCGGCCATGCCATGGAGGTCCGCGACGTCAACATGGACTTCTCCTACGGCGCGGCATTCGCCGAGGACTCCCCCGAGGCCTACGAACGCTTGATTCTGGACGTGCTGCTGGGTGAGCCGTCGTTGTTCCCCGTGAACCAGGAGGTCGAATTGTCCTGGGAGATACTCGATCCCGCGCTCGAGTATTGGGCAAGCCACGGCAAGCCCGACCCCTATGAGGCGGGCGGCTGGGGCCCGAAATCGGCGTTCGAGATGTTGCAGCGGACCGGCCGGGAATGGCGTCGGCCGTGATGAGCGCTTGCGCGAAGAACCGAGGATTCTGATGATCGTCGATCTGGAAGCCACCACGACCAACGCGGTCAACAAGAAACTCGATGGTCTGCGCGAAGAAGGCGGGGCGTTCACGATGGCCAGGGTGTTGACCCTGGTCATCGCGCCTGACAGCGAGGCCATTCTCGAGGAGTCGATCGAGGCGGCCAACGCCGCCAGCCGTGAGCACCCATGCCGGGTGATCGTGGTCTTCGCCGTGGACCGCGACGCCGCCGACGCCAAGCTGGATGCCCAGATTCGGGTTGGGCACGACGCGGGCGCCGGTGAGGTCGTGGTGCTCAAGCTGTCCGGACCGTTGGCCGCGCAGGCCAGTAGCGTCGTGACGCCCTTCCTGCTGCCTGACACCCCGGTGGTGGCCTGGTGGCCGGACGTCGCTCCCCGGGTGCCAGCTCAGGATCCGTTGGGCCAGTTGGCGATCCGCCGGATCACCGACGCGACGTACGGGATCGATCCACTTGCCTGCATCAAGAGCAGGTTGGAGGGTTACACCCCTGGCGACACCGACCTTGCGTGGAGCCGCATCACGTACTGGCGGGCGATGCTGACCTCGGCGTTGGATCAGGGTCCCCACGAGCCGATCCAGTCGGCTCTGGTGTCCGGTCTCAAGACCGAACCTGCATTGGACGTGTTGGCGGGCTGGTTGGCCAGCCGGATCGACGGACCGGTGAAACGCGCCGTCGGCGAATTGAAGGTCGAGCTGGTGCGCCCCAGCGAGATCATCACGCTCAGTAGGCCACAGAACGGCCGCACCGCCACGCTGACTCGCACCGCCAAGCCCGCCGCACTGCTGCCCTTGGCGCGCAGGGAAACCCGTGAGTGCCTGGCCGAGGACATGCGCAGGCTCGACGCCGACGAGATCTACTTGTCCGCACTGCAGGGCATCGACAAGGTGGAGTATGTCTGACACGGTCATCGAGAAGTACGCCGACGCCGATGCTCTGGTCTCCGCCGTAGGCGACCGACTGGTGGGCGCCATCACCACCGCCATCGATGCCCGCGGCGTCGCGTACATCGTCCTGACCGGCGGCGGAACCGGCGTCAAGCTACTCAAGCACGTCGGTGCCCATGGCGCGGCGATCGACTGGTCCAAGGTGCACCTGTTCTGGGGAGATGACCGCTACGTGCCCGCGGACGACGACGACCGCAACGACAAGCAGGCCCGTGAGGCGCTGCTGGATCACATCGACGTGCCGGCGGCCAATGTGCATGCGATGCCTGCCAGCGACGGAGAGTTCGGCGACGACATCGACGCTGCCGCCTTGTTCTACGAGCAGGTACTGGCCGCCACCGCCGCAGGCGACGCGCCGGCACCGGATTTCGACGTGCACCTTCTCGGCATGGGCGGTGAGGGCCACGTCAACTCGCTGTTCCCGCACACCCCCGCCGTCAGCGAGACCACCCGACTGGTCGTCGGGGTCAACGACTCCCCCAAACCGCCGCCGCGCCGTATCACCTTGACGCGGCCCGCAGTTCAGCGCTCGCGCGAGGTGGGGCGGGTGGTCGCCGGTGCGGAGAAGGCCGACGCGGTCGCGGCCGCAGTCGGCGGCGCCGCGGCGGTCGACGT
>JAOPVF010000552.1 GCA_025963195.1 Mycobacterium sp.
AGCCGGACGAGATCGGCGCTCTGATCGCCTTTCTGCTCTCGGACGTCTGCGCGTTCGTCACCGGCCAGACCATCTACGCCGACGGAGGAGCGCCGTAGGCCGCTGACTTTCTCTCGCGAGCAGTCCGCGCAAGCGCGGCTCCAGCAAAAGCGCCGTTTGCGTCGGCGTGTCGGGCACTTTTGTGTCTGCTCGCGGGGAGAGCGGGGACGGCGGGAATGGTCATGCGCCTACCCCCTCCGGGACGGCGAGCATCGATGCGTGCGGATCGAACGGGCACCCGCCGTCGAGGTGCGCGACATACTCGTCGCGGAAGTACTTGACCGACGAGAGGATTGGGCTCGCCGCGCCGTCGCCGAGCGCGCAGAACGACTTGCCGTTGATGGCATCGGCGATGTCGAGCAACCTGTCCAGGTCGGCCTCACCGGCGTTGCCGGTCTCGAGGCGCTCGTAGATCTGGGCCAGCCAGTACGTGCCCTCGCGGCACGGTGTGCACTTTCCGCAGGATTCGTGGGCGTAGAACTGGGTCCAGCGGCGCACCGCCCGCACCACACAGGTGGTCTCGTCGAAGATCTGCAGTGCCTTGGTGCCCAGCATCGAGCCGACCTTGGCCATGTTCTCGTAATCCAATGGCACGTCGAGGTGTTCGGCGGTCAGCAGCGGGGTTGACGAGCCGCCCGGCGTCCAGAACTTCAGCTGGTGGCCGGCCCGCACTCCGCCTGCGTAGTCGAGGAGTTCGCTCAGCGTGATGCCCAACGGCGCCTCGTACTGGCCGGGTCGAGTGACGTGACCCGAGAGTGAGTACAGCGTGAACCCCGGCGACTTCTCCGACCCCATGGACTTGAACCAGTCGATGCCGCCACGCATTACGGCGGGCACGCTCGCGATCGACTCCACGTTGTTGACCACCGTCGGGCAGGCGTAGAGGCCTGCAACGGCGGGGAACGGCGGCCGAAGGCGGGGCTGCCCGCGCCTGCCCTCCAGCGAGTCCAGCAGCGCGGTCTCCTCGCCGCAGATGTAGGCGCCGGCGCCCGCGTGCACCCCCAGGTCGAGGTCGAAGCCCGTGCCGCGGATGTCGGTGCCCAGGTATCCGGCCGCGTATGCCTCGTCTACGGCGTTCTGCAACCGGCGCAGCACCGGCACCACCTCGCCGCGCACGTAGATGAACGCATGACGGGCGCGGATGGCGTAGGCCGCGATGATCGCGCCCTCGACGAGCACGTGCGGCGTGGCCATCATCAGCGGAATGTCCTTGCAGGTACCGGGTTCCGACTCGTCGGCGTTGATCACCAGATAGTGCGGTTTGGCTCCTGCGCCGTCCGGTCCCTGTGGAATGAACGACCACTTCTGACCGGTGGGGAAGCCTGCGCCGCCGCGGCCGCGCAGCCCGGAGTCCTTGACCAGGGCGATGACGGCGTCGGGATCCATCGCCAGTGCGGTCGTCAGAGCCTGATAGCCGTCATGGTCCAGATACGTTTGCAGCGTCCAGGACTCGGGATCGTCCCAGTAGGCGCTGAGTACGGGGGTGAGCGTCATGGCCGATCCCCGTTCTTCGGCGGCACGTCGGCGGACGGTGCCGGCGCGGGTTCGTCGCGGGCCGACTCCTTGGCGATCCGCTCGTCGTCGGGCCCCTCGACCGCCGCACTCGCATTGGCCACCGATGGCGCCTCCATGCCGCGCTCGTGGGCCACCCGGAGTCCGGCCAGCGTGGCATCGCCGGGTGCGCCGTCATTGGCGCCTGGCCGCCGGTCGGGGAAACCGGCCAGGATGCGGGCGGTCTCGCGGAACGTGCACAGTGGTGCGCCGCGGGTGGGCGATACGGGCCAGCCGTCCCGCAACTGGTCGACGAGGTCCCTTGCCGAAGAGGGTGTCTGGTTGTCGAAGAACTCCCAGTTGACCATCACCACGGGCGCGTAGTCGCACGCGGCGTTGCATTCGACGTGATCCAGGGTGACCTTGCCATCGTCGGTGGTCTGCCCGGCATACACGCCGAGGTGTTCCTCGAGCACCTCGAGGATGGCGTCGCCGCCCATGACCGCGCACAGCGTGTTGGTGCACACTCCGACCAGGTAGTCGCCCGTGGGAGTGCGCCGGTACATCGAGTAGAACGTGGCGACGGCGGTGACCTCGGCCGGGGACAGGTCGAGTTGCGCTGCGCAGAAGGCGATTCCGGCCGGGGTGAGGTAACCGTCCTCGGCCTGCACCAGATGCAGCATCGGTAGCAGCGCGGACCTGGGGCTGGGGTAGCGGCCGATGATCGCGGCGGCATCGGTGGTCAGCCGGGTCGTCACGTCGGCCGGGTAGGACTGCGGCCCGCGGGTGATGGGCGGTCCCGGTTCGTCCGGCCGGGGTCCAAGGCGAAGTTCGACGGTCACCTGTCAACTCCGCCCATGACCGGGTCGATCGACGCCACTGCCGAGATCGCGTCGGCGACCATGCCGCCCTCGCACATCGCCGCCACCGCTTGAAGATTCGTGAACGACGGGTCGCGGTAGTGCACGCGGTAGGGTCGCGTACCTCCGTCGGACACCATGTGCACCCCGAGTTCGCCGCGCGGCGACTCGACCGCGACGTACACCTGCCCGGCGGGCACCCGGATGCCCTCGGTGACCAGCTTGAAGTGATGGATCAGGGCTTCCATCGAGCCGCCCATGATCTTGGCGATGTATTCGTTCGAGTTGCCGAGACCGTCGGGCCCGAGTTTGAGGTCGGCAGGCCAGGCGAGCTTCTTGTCGGTGAGCATCACCGGTCCTGGCTTGAGTCGGTCGACGCACTGCTCGACGATCTTGAGCGACTCCCGCATCTCCCGTACCCGGATCAGGTAGCGGCCGTAGGCGTCGCACTCGTCGGTGGTGATGACGTCGAACTCGTAGTTCTCGTAGCCGCAGTAGGGCTGCGCGCGGCGCAGGTCGTGCGGCAGTCCGGTGGAGCGAAGGATCGGGCCGGTGATACCGAGCGCCATGCAGCCCGTGAGATCCAGGTAGCCGACGCCGACGGTGCGGGCCTTCCAGATGTAGTTCTCGTTGAGCAGGTTCTCGAGGTCGGTGAGCTTGTCGGGCATGGTCCGCAGCAGTTCCTCGAGCTGTGGCATGACCTCGTCGGGCAGATCGGCGGCCAGCCCGCCCGGCCGGATGTAGGCGTGGTTCATGCGCAGGCCGGTGATGGTCTCGAACACCGCCAGCACCTGTTCACGTCCGAGGAAACCGAAGAACATCGCGGACATGGCGCCCAGTTCCATGCCGCCGGTCGCCAGGGCGACGAGGTGGCTGGAGATCCGGTTGAGCTCCATCAGCATCACCCGGATGACACTGGCCCGTTCGGGGATGTCGTCGGTCACGTCAAGGAGTTTCTCGACGCCGAGGCAGTACGCTGTCTCGTTGAAGAACGGGGAAAGATAGTCCATGCGGGTGACGAACGTGACTCCCTGCGTCCAGTTGCGGTACTCGAGGTTCTTCTCGATTCCGGTGTGCAGGTAGCCGATTCCGCAGCGGGCCTCGGTGATGGTCTCGCCGTCGATCTCGAGGATCAATCGCAGCACGCCGTGTGTGGACGGGTGTTGGGGTCCCATGTTGACGACGATGCGCTCGCCGGCGACGCCGCTGTCCCTTGCGGCCTTGACGACGTCGTCCCAGTCTTCCCCGCCCACCGTGATCACGGTCTCGGGAACGTCTTGTTGAGTCATCAGTTGTAAGACCTCCGCTCGTCGGGCGGTGGGATCTGAGCCCCGTGGTATTCCACGGGGATGCCGCCCAACGGGTAGTCCTTGCGCTGCGGGTGACCCACCCAGTCGTCGGGCATCTCGATGCGGGTCAGCGATGGGTGTCCGTCGAACACGATGCCGAAGAAGTCGTAGGTCTCCCGCTCGTGCCAGTCGGTGGTGGGATAGACCGAATACAGCGAGGGCACGCGAGGATCTGCATCGGGTGCGGCCACCTCGATGCGGATCCGTCGGTTGTGGGTGATCGACATCAGCGGGTAGACCGCGTGCAGTTCCCGGTCGGTGTCGCTGGGATAGTGCACTCCCGAGACGCCAAGGCACAGTTCGAATCTCAAGGCTGCGTCGTCGCGCAACGCCTGCGCAACGGTGACCAGGTGCTCGCGGCGCACCTCGACGGTGAGCTCGTCGCGGAACACCACGACGCGTTCGACGGCGGCGGTGAAGGCATCCTCGCCGAGCACCGTGATCAACCCGTCGACCACGTCGTCGAAGTATCCGCCATAGGGTCTCGGCGAACTGCCAGGCAGCACGACTTCGCGGATCAGCCTGCCGTATCCGGACGTGTCGCCGCTGCCCTTGACGCCGAAGCTGCCCCGCCGCACGCCGATCAGCTCTGACTCATTCCCGGGTCGCTGCGCTCCTGCCCGCCGAGCCGACTGTCCGTCGCGGGGGCCATTCGTCTCGGTCATGACCGCAGCAGTCCGGTGAATTCGATGGTGGGTCGCGACGCGAGTGCCGCCTCCTCGGCGGCGGCGATGGCATCGGCGCGGTTGACCCCGAGTGGCATCTCCTGGATCTTGGCGTGCAGCATCAGGATCGCGTTCAGCAGCATCTCGGGCCGTGGTGGGCAACCCGGCAGGTAGATGTCCACCGGTACGACGTGGTCGACGCCCTGAACGACGGCGTAGTTGTTGAACATGCCGCCCGAGGATGCGCAGACGCCCATCGCCAGAACCCATTTGGGCTCGGCCATCTGGTCGTAGACCTGCCGCAACACCGGTGCCATCTTCTGGCTGACCCGGCCTGCGACGATCATCAGATCGGCCTGCCGTGGCGTCGCCGAGAACCGTTCCATGCCAAACCGGGCGATGTCGAATCGTGGTCCGGCAGTGGCCATCATCTCGATGGCGCAGCAGGCCAGGCCGAACGTCGCGGGCCACAGCGACCCCTTGCGGACGTAGCCGGCCACCTTCTCCACCGTCGACAGCAGGATGCCGCCGGGCAGGCGTTCTTCGAGTCCCATGTCGATCAGTCCCAGCTCAATCCGCCGCGCCGCCACACGTAGGCGTACGCGACGAACACGGTCAGCATGAAGAGCAGCATCTCGACGACTGCAAACAGGCCAAGCGAGTCGAAGGCGACGGCCCACGGGTAGAGGAACACGATCTCGATGTCGAACACGATGAACAGCATCGCGGTGAGGTAGTACTTGACCGGGAATCGCTGGCCGGTGGTTTCGTGACCGGGCGAGCCCGGCGCCATCGGTTCGATGCCGCATTCGTACGCCTCGAGCTTGGCCCGGTTGTAGCGCCGCGGTCCTATCACGACCGCGATGCCGACCGAGCCGATGGCGAACGCGGCCGCAATGGCCCCGAGCACCAGAATTGGTAGGTAAGCGTTCATCCCGCTGCGCCGCTCCCTCGTTGAGCTGTCGATGTGAGCTAAACCACAGCTTAGTCACGTTAACGGTTGGGCCGCCGTATTTTGGATAGGATCAACCTTGACCACTGGGCGTCAGCATCCCGCCCGCGCGCGACGCGAAGAGTGAATGGCCCCAGGCCATTTCGTGCTGGTTACTGAACGGCGGCGCGCAGCAGCGTGGCGACCGCCTCGCCGAGGGCAATCGGGTCGATCGGATGCGGCACGGCGGCCTCGGCACGTGACCAAGAGGCCAGCCAGGCGTCGTCCGGGCGGCCCGTCAGCACCAGGATCGGCGGGCAATCGGCGATCTCGTCCTTGAGCTGCTTGGCCAGCCCCAAGCCGCCGGTGGGTGCTGCCTCGCCGTCCAGGATTGCGAGGTCGATGCCGCCCTCGTCCAGGTTCTTGATCACGACCGGGGCGGTGGCGACGTCGAGGTAGGTGAGCTCGGGCAGGTCGGGGTGCACCCGCCGTCCGAGGGCCGATCGGACCTGGTCGCGGGTCAACGCGTTGTCGCTATAGACCAGGATCCGCAGGGGCGAGTCGGGCACGGAGCCGATGCTACGGCGCGTCCGCGGGGCGCGGCGTGAATACGGCGTCACCTTCCAACCGGGTCGCGTCCGGGATCATCCCCGCCATATTGCCGTCGACGCCAAAATCCTTGCGGCTGATCTCTGCCTTGGCGGTAATCCGAACGGAGCCGTCGCCGAGCGGCTTCACCGTCGCGGGCAGGACGAGCCGACGTTCGATCCCCTTGATGGTGAGGGTCGCGTCGAGGTCGAGGGTGTCGGCTCCGGTGACCGTTGCACCGTGTACGTCGATGCTGATCACGGGATGGTTCTCGACCTCGAAGAAGTCGGCCGACCGCAGGTGATCGTCGCGCTTTCCGATGCCGGTGGACACCGATGCCGCGCCGACCCGCACGTGCCCGGCGACGGTGTTCGTCGCGGTGATCTCCCCCGCGCCCTCGATGTCGCTGAACGTGCCCTTGACCGGGACCGCGCCCCAGAACGTCTTGTTCCGGACCCTCACCGTCGAACGGTCTGGATCCAGGATCCACGCGGTTCCGGGCTGGGCAGTGGCGAGCAGGTCTGAAACCGTCGTCATGTCGTGCTCCTCAGCAGCGGGGCCATGTCGGCCGGGTCGAAGTACTCGTCGACGCGGGTGATCCGACCCTCGCCGTCCACCTTAATCACAATGCAGACCCGCATTTGGATCGATGTGCCGTCGGATCGGCAGGCGCGCAGGACGTGTTGTTGCACGAATCCACCGTCGAAGTACTGGCGGTCCAGAATCTCGTAGGTCCGCCTACCGGTGTTGTCGAGAAACCACCGGATCACCTTCAGCGCCCGGACGCGATCGTTGTCCTGTGAGTCTCCTGTGTGCCAGACCGTGACGTCATCGGCCCACATACCGTCGACGGTTTCGTACTCGCCGCGCTCGATGGCGCCGAACAGTCGGTTTGCCACGTCCAGGTACAGATCCGCGTTCACGGGTTCTCCATTTCTGCTTGACCTCAAGTCGAGTTCAGGTATCACACTGGGGTACGTGACCACACCAGATTCTCCCGTCGCTTCGCTCGCCCAGACACCATCGAGGGAACGATTCAACGAGACCTACGAAAACCGCACTGCGCCATGGGTGATCGGCGAGCCACAGCCCGCGATCGTCGGACTCGAGCAGACCGGGGTGTTGCGCGGGCGGATGCTCGACGCCGGTTGCGGACTCGGTGAGCACACGATCCTGTTGACGCGCCTCGGCTACGACGTGCTGGGCATCGACTACGCGCCGAGCGCGGTCGAACAGGCCCGCGCGAACGCCGCGGCAAAGGGCGTCGACGCGCGCTTCGAGGTCGCCGACGCGATGAACCTCGCCGCCGAGCCGGGTTACGACACGATCGTCGACAGCGCGCTGTTCCACATCTTCGACGACGCCGACCGGGCGCTCTACGTCGCGAGCCTGCACACGGCGCTGCGGGCTGGCGGACTGCTGCACGTGCTGGCTCTGTCCGACGCAGGCCGCGGCTTCGGGCCCCAGGTCAGCGAGGCGCAGATCCGCACCGCGTTCGCCGACGGCTGGGAACTCGAGGCGCTCGACACCACGACCTACCGGGGCGTGGTGGGGGAGGCGCACTCCGAAGCGCTTGGCCTCGCGGTGGGCACACGGGTGGACGAGCCCGCGTGGTTGGCGCGGGCCAGGCGGGTCTGAGCGGCTATTCGTGCTCATAGCCGGGGTGCGCCACGGCGAGTCTGTGGCGGACGAGGGATCTGAGCACCGGCAGGAGCTCGGGGCCGCGGCCGTCGAGCTCACCAGCACGGATCGCCTTGGCCAACGCCGGTTCGTCGGGGAAGCCGAGCAAATCCGGCGCGGCGCCGTCGTCGAGCAGTTCACGTTCGACGGTGCGCAGGGCGTTGGCCGCGACGCGGGCGTGGAACCCGACTGAACCTTCGTCGGCGAGCCGACCATTGGGCCCCACGCCGTCCCGGACGTCGGTCTCCAGGAACTCGGCGACGGCCGCGATCAGCTCGGCGGCGGTGGGTCTGCCGTGCAGGCCGGTCACGACGCGGGCTCCAAGAGCGTCAGGAGGTCGAACTCGGTCTCGCAGACGCGGCGGCCGATGGCGGCCAGCTCCACCGACCGCGTCTGGCCCGACAGGTGCCGCTCGGCCTGGTACCGGCAAATGACGCCCCAGCGCAGCGTGGACAGGACCAGCCACCAGTGCATTGCAGCACGGTCCAGCGTCGTGCCGGACGCCCGCTCATAGGCGCGCAGAAAGTCCTCGATGGAGCCGAGACCACCCGCGCCCAGTGCTCGCGGCGCACCGAACCGCCACGCCCTTATGCAGAACCAGGCAAGGTCCTCGTATGCCTCGCCCATGTGGGTGAGCTCCCAGTCGAGCACCGCCGCCAGCCGAGCCGGGGTGGCATCGGTGTCGATGATGAGGTTGCCCATCCGGAAATCGCCGTGCACCAAGACATTCGGCGATGCAGGCGGGCGGGTCGCGGCGAGCCACCGAAAGGCCCATTCGAACGTTGCCGTGGTATCGCCGATCTCGTCGAGCTGCGCGTGCCACTCATCGAGCGGCTCGGATGCCTTCAACCCGATACCGGCCGGGTCGGCCCGGTGGATCGCGGCCAGCGCGTCAGCGCACTGGGTCAGCAGCGCACCGCGGGAGGCGTCGTCGAGGGCACGCTGAATCCGCCGCACGATGGTCTCGCCGCCGATGAAATCGCAGACGAGGTAGGGATTCCCGAGTGCGGTCGCGGAATCGTCGGCGACCAAAACGTGCGGTACGGGAGCACCGCTGCCCGCCGCCCGAGCCAGTGCAGCTGCTTCGAGTTCCATCCCGGCGTGGATCTCGTCGGGTGGCCCGATCCGGAGGATGAGCTGGTGCTGGGCCGTCTCGGTGACGGCCGTGAATGCCCAGGTGGCCCGGCTCGCCCCACCGGTCAGCACCCGGAGGTCGTCGATTCGGACGTCGCCGAGCAAGGGCTCCAGTACGCCTGCGAGGGCGGCGGAATCGATCACGCTCATGTCTTGGAGCCGAACTTGAACATCCGCTGCGCCACCCGCCGGATCTGGATCTCCTCGGCTCCCTCGGTGATCCGATAGCGACGGTGATGGCGGTAGATGTGCTCGAACGGCTCGTGCCTGCTGTAGCCAACGCCGCCGTGAATCTGCATGGCCCGGTCGGCGGCCTCGCAGACCAGCCGGTTGGCGCGGTAGTTGGCCATCGACACCTTGTCGCTGACCTCCATGTGGTTGCCGCGCACGTGAGGAGCAGATGGAGACGGGCGGTCCAGGTGGGTCGCCGCGTAGTAGACCAGCAGGCGCACCATCTGCGCCTCGGTCTGCAGTTCCACCAGCGGCCATTGCACGGCCTGGTTGACCGCAAGCGGTTTGCCGAACACCTCTCGCTCCGAGGCGTACTTCACCGCGCGGTCGATGCAGTACTGGGCGGCGCCGAGGCTGCTGGCGGCTTGCCGAATCCGGTTCTCGTGCAAGAACGTCTGGCCTACTTCGAGGCCGCGGTCGACCTCGCCGAGCACGGCGTCGGCGGGCACCCGGACGTCGCGCAACTCGACCTCACCGTGGTCGGTCGGCATGTTGAACGTCCACCAGTAATAGGGCACGGTGAAGCCGGGCGCATCGGTCGGGACCAAGAAGGCGGTGATGCCCCTGGCCTGGCCTGCCACACCGGACGTGCGGGCGAAGATCAGGTCGTGGGTGGCGCGGTGCACGCCGGTGTTCCACCGCTTGGACCCGTTGATCACCCAGTCCTCCCCGTCGGCCACCGCGGTGGTCTCCAGCCAGGTGGCGTCCGAACCATGGTTGGGCTCGGTAAGGCCGAACGCCATCGACCGATCACCGGTGATCAGCGCGTCGCACCACAGCGCCTTCTGTTCGTCGGTGCCGAACCGGTCCATCATGATGACCTGGGGGAAGTTGCCGACGATCGACGACTCGTCCTGCAGATCGTTGTGCAGGCCAAGGCCCTTGTGCGCCAGGTATTCCCGGATGACCGCCATGTCCAGATTGGTGCCGTCGCGCCCGCCGAACTGCTTGGGCAGGCCGTACCGCAGCCACCCCGCCGCATCGGCACGGCGGCGCATCTCGTCGAGCAGGTCCTCCCACGCCCTTGTCGGAATGCCGCCGTTCTCCAGATCGGTCCTGGCGAACTCGCGGCGCCGGTCGAAGTACTGCATGTTCTCGGCTTCCAGCGGCTTGATCTCCGCGTCGATGAAGGCGTCCATCTCGGCGAGCAGGCCCGGAAGGTGATCCGGCAGGGCGAAATCCACTCTGATTCCCATCCTTGGTGTGGTTAAAAGCCGTACAGCGTCTTCTTCCAAATCGTCGACAGCGTCCGCACCGCGCTCTCGTCGGTGGGGGACACCCCGAGAGCAGCGATGTCCGGCCGATGGTAGACGGTGGTGAACCGCTCGAAGAGCAGCGAGATGGCCAGGGCGGTGTGCTCGGGATCGACGTCCCCGGCGTAACCCTGCTCTTGAGCGCGCAGCACCGAAGCCCGCACGATGTCGATACCGAATCGGCGGAACTCGTTCTGCAGGGCGGCGAATCGCGGCTGGACGGCGGCGAGTTGGTCTACGGCGACCATGATCCCGATGTTCTGCTTGAACATGTTCCAGTACCCGGTTACCGTCGCGACGAAGAACTCCGTGTCCTCGGGGGACTCGGGGAGGTGAACCTGTTGCCCGGCGGGCGCGACGACGTCGCGCAGGAACGACTCGGCCAGGACCGCGAGCAAGTCTTCCTTGTCGGTGTAATAGCGGTAGAAGACGGCAGTCGACCTATCCGCGGCGGAGGTGATGTCGGCGAGCGTGGTGCCGTGGAAACCCCGCTCGGCGAACAGCTTCCGCGCAGCGCGTTCGATGGACTCGCGGGTCTGGTTGCCCTTCGCGGTGAACGTATCCCTTGGCATGGTCGGGCTCAGCTCAGGATGCGGTCGCCGGCGCGCAGCAGGGCGCTTGGCAGGTCGTGGCCGACGACTCTGCGCGCGACATCCGCCGCATGGATCGCCGCCTGAAGGTCGACGTCCACCCCGAT
>JAOPVF010000564.1 GCA_025963195.1 Mycobacterium sp.
GCTGGCCGTGGTCCTCGGCTTCGCGATGGCAAGACCTCGCGGCTGGCCCGAAGCCGTTGCGGCCGTACCGGCGGCAGGCCTGCTGATCGCCATCGGTGCGATCTCGCTGCACGATGCCACCGACGAGATCGCGAGACTGCTGCCGGTCGTCGGATTCCTGGGTGCGGTGCTGGTACTGGCGAAGCTGTGCGACGACGAGGGCCTCTTCCACGCCGCAGGCGTGGCGATGGCGCGGACCAGCGCGGGCGATCCACGGCGGCTGCTGGTGATGGTGTTCGTCATCGCGGCGGCGACCACCGCGATCCTGAGCCTGGACGCGACCGTCGTGTTGTTGACACCGGTCGTGCTGGCGACGGCCCGCACGCTGTCGATTCCCGCAAGGCCGCACGTCTACGCCACCGCACACCTGGCCAACACGGCCTCACTGCTTCTGCCGGTGTCGAACCTGACCAACCTGCTCGCGTTCACCGCCGCGGGCCTGTCCTTCGGACGCTTCACCGCGATCATGGCGCTGCCATGGCTGGCCGCCGTGATCGTCGAATTCTTCGTGCTGCGTTGGCTCTTCGCCAAGGAGCTCAAGCCACGGGACGGTCCCAGGGAGCCGCCGCCGAAGCCCGAGGTGCCCGTCTTCGTACTCGTCGTGCTCGTCCTGACGCTCGCCGGGTTCGCGGTCACCTCCCTGCTCGACGTGGCGCCGGCGTGGGCGGCGCTGGCAGGTGCGGTGGTGCTCGGCGTGCGCAGCCTGGCCCAGCGCCGCAGCACCGTCAGCGGCATCGTGACCGCCGTGAACGTGCCCTTCCTGGCGTTCGTGCTGTGCCTCGGCGTGGTGGTCAATGCGGTGATGCTGCACGGGCTCGACGCCGCGATGCGGGCGGTGCTGCCCACCGGTGACACCTTCCTGGTGCTGCTCGGGATCGCGGCAGTCGCGGCGGTGCTGTCCAACGTCGTCAACAACCTCCCCGCGGTGCTGGTGTTGCTACCGCTCGTCTCGGTGTCCGGACCCGCAGGCATCCTTGCCGTCCTGATCGGCGTCAACATCGGCCCCAACCTGACCTACGCCGGTTCGCTGGCGAACCTGCTGTGGCGACGGGTGGTGCGGCGGCACGAAATGCCCGCCCCGATGGGCGAATTCAGCCGCATCGGGCTGTGCACGACGCCGGTGACGGTGTTCGTCGCGGTGACCGGGCTGTGGGCGGGGCTGCGGTTGTTCGGGGTGTGACCTTCAGGATCGACGCTGGCGGGCGATCTCGGCGAGCACCACACCCGCGGCCACCGAGGCGTTGAGCGACTCCGTCTTGCCTGCCATCGGGATCGATACGATTCCGTCGCAGTTCTCTCGAACCAGCCGGGAGAGCCCCTTGCCCTCCGACCCGACCACCACGACCATCGGCTGCGTGCCGTCCATCTCGTCGAGCTCGGTGTCGCCTTCGGCGTCGAGGCCGACCACCAGCAGCCCCGCATCGGCCCAACTCTTCAGTGTCCGAGTCAAATTCGTCGCGCGCGCCACACGCAGCCGGGCCGCCGCACCTGCGCTGGTGCGCCACGCGACCGCCGTGACCGAGGCCGACCGGCGCTGCGGGATCACCACCCCGTGCCCACCGAACGCCGCGACCGATCGCACGATCGCACCCAGATTGCGGGGATCGGAGATGTTGTCCAACGCCACCAGCAGCGCGGGCGCGTCCTCGGATTTCGCTGCCCTCAGCATGTCGTCCGGGTGCGCGTAGTCGTACGGCGGCACCTGCAGCGCGATGCCTTGGTGCAGACCGTTGGTGCTCATCCGGTCCAGATCGACGCGGGGCACCTCGAGGATGGCGATTCCGGAATCGGCTGCGCGGGTGACGGCTTCGGTCATCCGCTCGTCGGTCTCCGCGCCGAGCGCCACGTAGAGCGCCGTGGCGGGAACCCCTGCGCGCAGGCACTCCACCACGGGGTTGCGGCCGAGCACCATCTCGGTCTCGTCGGTCTTGCGGACCTGCCTGCCACGGGCCTGCTTGGCTGCCTTCGCCGCGCGCTTGGCGGCCGGGTGATGGGGTCGGGCGGCAGCGGGCGGCGTGGCACCCTTGCCCTCGAGCCCGCGACGACGGACACCGCCCGATCCGACGACCGGCCCCTTCTTGCTGCCGTCCTTGCGCACTGCGCCACGGCGCTGAGAGTTGCCAGCCATGTCTACTTCGTATTCCCATCCATCAGCGACCATTGTGGGCCGTCCGCGGTGTCGGTGACCTCGATGCCCGCTCGTTTGAGGCGGTCACGGATCCGGTCGGCCTGAGCCCAGTCTCGCTGCTCTCGCGCCTCTGCGCGACGGTCGATCTCGGCGTGCACCAGAACGTCGACGGCGGCCAGCGCTGCGGACGTCTCGTCGCGCGACACCCAGCGCTCGTCGAGCGGATCACACCCGAGGATCGCCATCATGGCCCTGATCGACCGCGCGTGCAGCATCGCCGTGTCGTGGTCGCCCGCATCGAGCGCCCGGTTGCCCTCCGCGCGGGCGGCGTGCACCTCTGCCAGTGCCATCGGCACGGCGAGATCGTCGTCCAGCGCTGCGGCGAACTTCGGCGTCCACTCGCCGGGCAGCACGGTGCCGACGCGGTTGCGCACCCGGTGCAGGAAGTCCTCGATGCCGCTGTACGCCTTCACGGCGTCCTGCAGTGCCGTCTCGGAGAACTCCAGCATCGACCGGTAATGCGCGCTGCCGAGGTAGTAGCGAAGCTCCGCAGCCCTGACCCTGCCGAGCACGGCGGGAATCGACAACACGTTGCCGAGCGACTTGCTCATCTTCTCGCCGCCCATGGTGACCCAGCCGTTGTGCAGCCAGTAGCCGGCGAAGCCGTCTCCGACGGCCTTCGCCTGGGCGATCTCGTTCTCGTGGTGCGGGAAGACGAGGTCCATGCCGCCGGCGTGGATGTCGAACTCCGGGCCGAGGTAGGCCTCGCACATCGCGACGCATTCGGTGTGCCAGCCCGGGCGACCGGGGCCCCAGGGCGTCGGCCACGACGGCTCGCCCGGCTTGGCGCCCTTCCACAACGTGAAGTCGCGCTGATCGCGCTTGCCGGTGGCGA
>JAOPVF010000578.1 GCA_025963195.1 Mycobacterium sp.
AGCCGGAAGCCTGGCCCGGCAAGCTCGAGTGGCACGACGAAGTCGGCGGGCACGAATGGCCGTTCGGTCACGATCACGAGCGTACCCCGCGCACACCTCGCAGGGCCTTGCACACCAGCAAGGATGCTGTTTCCAGGGCGGCCCCCGGTGGGCGCCTGAGCCGCGATTTGTGGCTGCTCTCCAACGCCGTTACCTGCACATTCGTGATTCGCTCGCCGATCGGGGTCGGCCACAGTTTCAAAATCCCGTGAGGGTGGGTAGTCCATGTCGCATGGCACTCAAAACGAACGATCTGAAGATCTCCTTGAAGTCGGTTCTGCTCGCCGGTGCCGCGGTCTCGGCCATCGCCATGGCGCCGCTCGCCTCGGCAGACCCCCCGCCAGGCTGCGTCAACCCCGATGGCACCGTCTGCGCAGAAGTTCCCGGCGCCGGCGCGACGGCTGGGCCCGAAGGTGCGGGCGCCGCCGTTCCTGGCGCCGAGGCCGTTGCCGGGCCTGAGGGTGCTGGTGCGACCGTTCCTGGTGCTGGCGCGACGGCTGGGCCTGAGGGCGCCGGTGCGACCGTGCCTGGCGCCGGCGCGGTTGCCGGGCCTGAGGGTGCTGGTGCGACCGTTCCTGGTGCGGGTGCGACCGCAGGACCGGGCGGCGCGAGCGCCGACGTTCCCGGCGCAGGAGCTACGGCCGGACCCGGTGGAGCCAGCGCTTGCATCCCCAATGTGGGTTGCCTCTCCGCTGGATGACGGTCTAGCCCGGCTCAGTTGAGCGGGCCTGGATCTCCATCCATCGCACGCGCCGTGCGCAATCGTCGACGCCACCAGGTGATCCTGCCCGAGTGGGTGACCGCGTACTGCCTGACCAGTGCCAGGTCCGGTGCTGGCGGCATCGGCGCCACCGGCAAGTAACCGCCGACGGGAATCAACGAGCGAGGTCCTGCGACCAGGTCACCGGACAGCAGAGACGCCATGCCGAGCGCGCAGGCGTGCGGCAGCTCTGGGAGGGCCCCGGCCAGCGCGAGCCCCGCCGACCACCCGATGCTCGACTCTCCCGTGGATGCGACGACGCTGGGCAGCCCGCACGCATCGGCGATTACGAGTGCGCGACGCACGCCGCCCAGCGGTCCGCATCGAAGGACCGCGACGTCGGCTACCCCGACCAGGGATGCCCGCGGCGCATCGTCGGAGCGAATGGGCAGGGTGGTGGCGATCGGCACGTCGGTGCGGGCGCGGACCGCGGCCAGCTCCTCGGCGCTGCGGCACGGCTGAACGACGAATTCGAGTCCGCCGGCCGATCGGTCGAGCGCCGCGATCGCCGATACGGCGGTATCCACGCCCCACATTCCGTTGGCATTGCAGCGAATGGCGCCCTCGGCGCCGAGCGCGTCGCGCACCGCTTCAAGTCGGGCGACGTCGTCGGCGAGCGAGCCGATGCGCGCGGCCACGGTGACCTCGGCTGTGCGACAGCCGGCGTGCGCGACGATCTCGTGCGCCAGGCGCGGATCGACCGCAGGCACCGTGACGGCGATCGGCACCCGGCCACGCACCGGGTCGGGCCATCCGACGGTGCCCGACTCGATTGCCGCGGTCAGCCATCGCGCCGCCACGCGATCGTCGCAATCGTCGTGCGGACTGAACTCACCCCAGCCCTGCGGACCCTCGATCAACATGCCTTCGCGCGTACCGATCCCATCGAATCCAGGCATGGCGAAGACCGGCGCGTCCTCGAAGTCGATCATGGTTTGCATCAGACGAACTGCTGGCCACCGTCGATGTCGTACGTCGCTCCCGTGAGAGCGGTGTTGCTCATCAGGTGAACGGCGAGCGCGGCGACGTCGGCAGGTCCGACGACGCGGCCGATCGGAAGCGTCGCCCGGAGTTCGGCGCGGCGTTCCTCGAGTCGATCTCCCAGCAGCGTTGCCGACAGCGGGGTGTCGACGAAACCGGCGGCGATGAGGTTCACGCGAACGGGTGCCAGTTCGAGCGCGAGCGCCGCAGTGAACGGAGGTAGCGCGGCAGTGGCTGCCGACACGATTCCGAGACCGTGACCGATGCGGCGTCCGCCGGTGCCGCCCATCAGCACCAGCGAGCCGCCGGGTCTCATCTTGCCGACGACGTTGCGCGCGACTGTGAGTCCCAGCACCACGTGCCCGCTGAGCGCTTCTCGTACTTGGGCCGCGTCCATCTCGAGCAGGGGTCCGTACTGCGGGCCGCCCGCCGTGATCAACACGTGGTCGATCGGCGTCGGCAGCGACTGAAAGAAGGCCGCCAGGGCAGCCGCGTCGTTGGCGTCGAAGGCTGCGGTTCGCTGCGCGCCGACGTCGAGCGCCGCCTTTTCGAGCCGATCGGCGTTGCGGCCGGTGAGAATCACCTCGGCGCCCTCGGTCCGTGCGCGGCGCGCGGCCTCGAGCCCGATGCCCGCGCTCCCGCCGATCAAGACGACGGTCTGCCCAGCCAGTTCCGGTTCGCGATGGGGGACACCGGGACTGGCTCCGCTGGTCATGGTTCCTCCGGCCTCCTCGGCGACACGTCATCGTAGATCGGCCGGGTCGGGGCTACTCCGGCCAGGCCGAGTTCTTGATCACGTCGACGAAGTCGATCCGATGGAACCCGGGCACGAAGTGCTCGAGGACGTCGGCGTTGACGGTGCCGAACGTGGTCTCGGGCCGGTCGGAGAAGCCGTCGGTAAACGCCTGCAGGATCTCGTTCTTGAAGTTCGGCCTCGGATGCACCGCGGTGATCGCGTCGATCTCTTCGGCATTGATCGCATCCAGCCTGATGCCAAGCACGTCGGTCTCGACACCTGCCGTGGTGGCCGCGATCACCGGGTTCATCTTGTAGGGCACTTCAGGGGTGGTGTGCAGGGCGATCGCCGTCCACACCACGTCAGCGTCGGCGGCCGAGAACCCGTGCGAGGTCAGAAAGCCCCGCGCGGTGTCCGCGCCGTCCAACTCGAACCGCTGCTCAGTGCCCCGGTACGGCGCCACCAGGCCCGTATCGTGGAACAGTGCCGCGACGTACTGCAACTCGGGATCCGGAGCGATGCCCAAGCGCCGCGACTGCAAGGAGCCGAACAGGAACACCCGCCGCGAATGATGAAAGATCAGCTCGTTGGTGGTGTCGCGGATCAGCTGGGTGGCCTCCTGCGCCAACGCGCTGTCGGGGATGCGAACCCCCGCGATGATTTCAGCCATGTCTCGTCCTTTCTCTTCGATGCGCGACATCGGGTCAGCGCCACTGATTCGACTATCGCGCTCCCGTAGTGGCTGCGGCCGCGCACGAAGCGCCAGGAAAGGCACACATGTGGACACCGTCGAACGAATGACGGGGTTCTGATGGCCACTGACGGCAGCGCCGAGGCCCACCTCGTCGTGGTCATGGTGTACGACGGCATCCAGATGCTCGACGTCACGGGACCGGTCGACGCGTTCACCTCCGCCAACGCAATCGGCGCCAACTACCGCGTGGTGCACGCGTCGGTGACCGGCAGCGACGTCATCGCCAGTTCGGGTGCCCGCCTCGGCGTCGACACCGCCGCGCATCAGGTAGCCCACCGCATCGGCACGCTGCTCGTTCCCGGTGCGCCGGACTGGCAGGCCAGCATCACCAACCACGAGCTCGTCGCCGCCATTCACCAGCTTGCGCAACACAGCCACCGCACCGTCTCGATCTGCGCGGGCGCCTTCCCCCTTGCCGCCACCGGACTACTGGACGGCAGGCGTGCCGCTACCCACTGGAAGCTCGCCCGCCAACTCGCGGCACGATTTCCCGGGGTGAACGTCGACGCCGCCGCGATCTTCGTCACCGACGGCGCCTACACCACCTCCGCAGGCGTCACCGCGGGAATCGATCTCACCCTGTCGCTCATCGAGCAAGACCACGGACCGGCGCTGGCACGCGACGTCGCCAGAGACCTGGTGGTCTTCATGGCCCGGCCAGGCGACCAATCCCAGTTCAGCGTCCGGTTGGAAGCCCTACCGACCAACAACTCCGTCGTACGCGCCGTCATGAACACCATCACCGCCGACCCGCGGCACAACCACACCCTTGGCTCGCTCGCCGCAAGCGCCGGCGTAAGCGCCCGCCACCTCTCGCGGCTCTTCCTCACCGAAACCGGCCACACCCCACAGCATTTCGTCGACCGCACCCGGCTAGAAGCCGCGTGCGCGATCCTCACCAGCGGCCCGGAATCCCTCGAGTACGTCGCCGAACGAACCGGCGTCGGCTCCAGCGAATCCCTTCGCAGGCTGTTTCAACGCGAGCTTGGCCTGACCCCCGGCGCCTATCGCAAGCGCTTCAAGACCACCGTCCGCTGACGACCTACCAGCGTCCCCATCCGCCCCTGGGCCCGTCTCCCGGGGTCGCGGAGTTCCGGTCGGGAGCGCGTGGTGGTGGCGGTGTCGCGCTGAACGGGGCGCGCGTGACGGGGGTGCGCGTCACCCCGATCTCGGGCATGTCCGACGGGGACGGTGCGGACCGGCGCGGCGGCGTGTACCCGCGGGTGGGTGCGACGGTGATCTGATCGGCCGAGGGAGGCGGCGGCGGTGGGACCGGCGGTGGCGGTGGAGCAACGGCGGTGGACAGCGCAGGAGCCGGACTCGAGGGAGCCGGCCCAGCGGTGGTGGGGGTGGACGGCGGCACCGGCGTCGACTCGTCGACGGCTGCGCCGGAATCTCGGGTGAAGAGGATGACGCCAGTAGCCACCAGAACGACGCCGGCCACTGCGGCCGCTGCGGCCAGAACGCGCTTCGAGCGGTACCACGGACCCGCAGTGGACACCTTGAAGTCCCATGCGCCGCTGTTGGCCAGCTGGGATTCCCACGACCTGGTCGGGGGAACGGCCGGCCGACCGTTGCGCGACGCGAGGGCGCCGTTCGACGGCGTTTCTTCCGGCTCGGGGTCGGGGTCTTCCGGGTCGTACTCCGCGGGATATCGCGGATAGCCGCCGGGCGGGTCGTCGAGTTCTGGTGTGGCAACTGGTTCGGCGATGTCTGCCTGTTGGAGCCACTCGGTGGTGTCGTGCGCAGCGCTGGGGGCGGCGTCGACCTGCTCGCTGCCGTACCACCCGTCGTCGGCGGGGTCATTCGCCCCGTAGTCGAAGTCGAGTTCCCCGAGAATTCTGCGCTCGGTCACACACCGATGTTAACGCCGCGAACAGGGCGGCCCCTGGCGATCGATCAGCGGATCTTCTCGCCGTACACGCGCTGCACGGCGAGGGTCATCAGCACCCGGCGATCGGACACCATCACCGACCGGTACTCGTCCCAGTCCGGGTGCTCCCCCGCCGCCGCTCGGTAGTAGTCGACGAGCGCCTCCACCTCGGGGCCGTGCGGATCGGTCCCGGGACCGATGAGGGTGACCGACCCTTCGGCGGTCGCCCATGCCCAGCCGTCCTGGCTGGTGACCTCGAGCGCCGCACGGGGGTCGCGTCGAAGATTGGCTGTCTTGGCGCGACCGTCGGTCATCGAGACCCGGACGACGTCGGCATCCCGGTCGTAGAACGGTGTCACCGGCGACAGCTGTGGAATTCCATTCGCCTTGATGGTGGCGAGGACGCCGATTCGGGATTCGGACAGCAGGACACGAGGATCGAACGACGCACTCATGTGAGGCGCAACACGAGGTGCATGGTCCGCATTCCCGTGCACCGAAGTCCGGGTGGAACCATGGGCCCGGTGATCGAATTGCCCGCCGCGGTGCGCGCGATGGCCGCCCGTGGACCGGAGTGGGCGACGTGGATCGACGGCCTGCCCAAGCTGGTCCGCAGCCAACTCGACGATTGGGACCTGACACCGAACGGCGACGCGATCAGCGGCTACTGCTCGATCGTGTTGCCCGCACGCACGGCGGACGGCACCGCGGTGATGCTCAAGGTCGCCTTCCCCGACGACGAGTCGGAGCACGAGCACCTCGCGCTTCGGCGGTGGGCAGGCGACGGCGCGGTGCGCCTGCTGAGCGCCGACCCTTACCGTCGAGCCATGCTCCTCGAGCGGTTGTCGTCGCGGAACCTCAACGAGCTCTGGGACATCGAGGCGTGCGAGATCGTCGCGGCGCTCTACCGGCGCATCCACGTCGCGGCACTTCCGCAGCTGCGCGCGCTCACCGGCTTCATCGAGCAGTGGACCGGCGAGCTCACCGAGCTACCGCGCAGCGCCCCGATCCCCCGCAGGCTGGTCGAGCAGGCGATCACCCTCGGCCGCGACTTCGTCGCCGATCCGGCCAGCATCGGCACGCTCATCCACGGTGATTTGCACTACGAGAACGTGCTTGCGGCCGATCGCGAACCGTGGCTGGTGATCGACCCCAAGCCGCTCAGCGGCGATCCGCACTACGAGATCGCCCCGATGCTCTGGAATCGCTGGGACGAGCTCGACGGCGATACCCGCGGCGGTGTCCGACGCCGCTTCTACGCGTTGGTCGACGCGGCAGGCCTCGACGACGCCCGCGCGCGGGCCTGGGTGGTCGTCCGGATGGTGCACAACGCCATGTGGGAGCTGACCGACGACGGCGAGCCCGATCGGGACTGGCTCACCACGTGCGTGGCGATCGCCAAAGCCGTACAGGACTGAGGTCGAAGCCCGGTTCAGACCTGGCGTGGCAGCTGCGCGGCGATGAGCGGCGCGATCTTGTCCGCCATGTAGGCATGCCCGGCATCGGTGGGATGCACGCCGTCCGCGCCGATCAGGTCGGGCCTTCCGACGAACCACCGCTCGGCAATCGGATCGATCCACGTCGCGCCGATGGCCCTGGCCTGGCCGTACAACACGTCGCGAACCTGAAGTACGTCCGGCGGGACGTCGGCCGTCGGCCAGGGCGGACCGATGACGAGGAGCCGCGCTGACGGTGCGACCGCGCGTACGAAGAGAAAGCAGTCGAAGGCCGAGCCGGCCAGCACCGCGGGATCGACGCCCTTGTCGTTGCGCGACCCGAAGAACAGCACCAGCGCGTCATCGGGCCGAACGACTGCGGGTGTCAAGTCGCGGAAGACGCTGCCGCGATTGCCGCGGACGGCGTACCCCGCTCCGCCCTCGGCGGCGACGTCCGGGGTGATTTGAAAGCCCTGCCTCGCGAGCGTTTGCCAGGAGCGGACGGTCCAAGCGTTGGGTCCCTGCCCACCCTGATCACTGCCCGTGGTGTACGAGTCACCGATCACCGCAACGCGGCTCAGCGCCGTGTCCCGGCTCGCCAGCGCCACGGGTGCGGTGCCGGTGGTGGGTGCGCCGACCGCACCCACAACAACAGCGCAGGCGACGGCGCACGCGACGACGAACACGGCCAGACGGCCCATTGCTACCTCCATTGCCGACGGCCACCGCCAGCTTATATGCGGGTGGCCGAATGCGGCCGCGACGCGATCGTGACTCGCCCCACACGGGGTGCAGCCCAACACCATTCACGGATCGGCATGGATCGGCTCGTCAGCTCGCGCGCGACGATACGTCGATGGGCTGCACGTTGCCAGTGTCGTTCGCCCTTGACTCGATCGAGGCCTCCCTGACGTCGACCATCCTGCGCATCCACCGTCGGGCAGGCTCCTCGACGACGTGATAAAGCACCGCAGCGCCCAGGAGCGCGAGCGCAATCAGGCCCGCGACGGTGAACTTGCCTGCCGTGCCGGTCAACACGAGCTCGAACTGCTTCGCCGTCCAGATCCAGGTGGTGTGCACCAGCTCGTGCACCATGTACAGGCTGAACGAGATCTGGCCGAGGTACACCGCGATCCGCGTGGACAGCAAGGCGGGAAGGGTGCCCGCGCCGATTGCCATGCAGACCACGAGGGGCAGGAAGAGAAGGTCGACGAGCCCGCTCGAGTCACGAACCGTGGGCAGCGGATGCGCCGACATCCAGTAGAGCGAGCCGACGATGGCGCCGATCAGCAGTACCGAGACGTAGCCCGCGCCGGTGCGGGTGCGATCACTGGGGCGCAATCTGCGGACCGCAGCACAGGCCAAGGCGCCCGCGATGAACTGCATGACGATGCGCGGAAGCCAACTCCAAGGTGTGTAGAGCTCACCCGACGCCAACAACAACACCACCGGAGGCAGCGACGCGGCGAACGCCAGCCACAGCAGACTGCGGGCCCGCGTCGCACGAGCAACCCGGAAGATCACCAGAATCAGCACGCCGAATATCAGGTAGGCCAGCCACTCCGCGCTGATCGACCAGGCAGGCCCATCCCAGCTGGACCCGTCGAAGAACGGCTGGAACCAGAGTTGGACGAGGAGGAGCTGGCGGACGTAGCTGGTCGCGTTGAGCGTGCCGACGTTCTCCGACGGTATGTGCCCGACGTTCAGCGTGAAGATGATCCAGAGTGCGGCGAGATGCAGGGTGACCAGGTACACCGGCCACACCCGGGCAAGTCGCAGCCACAGGAAGCGCAGGGTCGCGCGCGTGGACCACGACTTGCCCATCTTGTCGATGTAGTTCCAAGTCAGGACGAATCCACTGAGGATGAAGAACAGGTCGACGCCCTGGGCTCCGCAGTCGAAAATGGGCGCGAGGGCCGAGGCGAAGTCGGGCGCTGCCTCCCATAGCAGTGGGCGAAAGTGGAACAGCACCACCCAGAGCGCAGCGACGATGCGCAGACCAGTTAGGGCCCTGATCTCTCCGCTGCGCACAACACTCTCTTCGTATGAACTCTCGCTGTTTCATTCGCGCCACTGCGTTCGCCATCCGGGCGTTCCGCTCTTGGCGTTCTGGCATCCGGCAGCACATCGCAGGGTAGCAGCGTGACTGCACCGCACGCGTGACCGCAATGCTGTGTGTTCCTGTGGAATCCGGGGATCGGGTCTTCCACGTGCGCCGCAGCGTTTGCTAATCGGCGCCCTTCTTCTTGCCGTGGCCGTTGCCCCGCTTCTCCGGTGTCTGCGGGGGTTGCTCGTCGACCGCGGTCTCGGTCGACGGCGCGGTGGAACTGGACGTGGGGTACGTGGTCGCAGAGGTGGTGCTGCTCGTGCTAGTGCCGACCGGTTGCGGTGTCTGCACCGACGATGAGTCGAGCGCCACGGCGAGTCCGGTGACGGTGAGCACGACCAACGCGGCGGCGGCCACGAGCACCGTGCGGGCCCGACGCGAGAAGCGGCCGCGTGGCCGGGTCGGCACGAAGTAGGAGGCTGACGGCGCGAGCGGGTCGGTTAGCATCTTGGTGGCCGGCCGGAATCCGCCGCTCAACGCGGCGCGCATGTGATCGGCGTCGGGGAATCGCCGCCGACGGTCGCGGGCCATCGCCCGGTCTATCACCGCCGCGAGGGACGGCTCGAGGTCTGGTCGGCTCGCGGCCAACGGTGGTGGCGGCGTGTCCATGATTGCGCGGGCCAAGGCGGCGGGGTTGTCCTGAGGGAACGCCGGACGTCCAGTGAGGGCCTCATACCCGATCACGCCGACGGCATACAGATCGTCGGCGACCGAACCCGGTGCACCGGCCACACGTTCCGGGCTCAAGTAGGCCATCGTGCCCACGATCTGCCCCGTGGCCGTCTGTGCGGCACCCGCAGTCTTCGCGATACCGAAGTCGGCGACCTTCATGGCGTCACCGTTCGCCGAGACCAGGATGTTCGCGGGCTTGAGATCACGGTGCAGGACGCCGGCGGCGTGGGCAACGGTGAGCGCGCTCAACACGTCGCCCAGCACGGCCCGCACCCGCGCGGAGTGCAGCGGGCCGCGCGCCACCTGATCGGCCAGCGTATGGCCGGGAAGACGCTCCATCACGATGAACGGCCGTCCGTCGTGCTCGCCGTAATCGTGGACGGCCACGATGTTGGGATGGCTGAGGCCGGCAGCTGCGCGGGCCTCGTGCTCGAAGCGCCGCCGTACGTCGGGCTGAGCGTTGAGTGCCGAGTAGAGCAGCTTGATCGCGACCGCCCGGTTCAGCCGGGTGTCCCAGCCGTCCCTGACCTCGGCCATCCCGCCGTGACCAAGAACGCCTCGCAGCTCGTATCGGCCCGCAAGCAACTCGCGGCCATCCATGCCAATACGGTAGCCCGCCGCTGATCTGCGCAAACGTCGCGTGGCGCCCCGTCGAATCTCCACACAACCTCCATGCTTTCTCCAAGTACGGTGGCATCCTGCTCGCCATGCTCGATCCATGGCAAACAACAGGATTCGAGGTCCGCTGGTGACCCTGGCCGCTGCGGCGGCGCTGGGCGGCGGACTGTGGTTCATCAACGTCTCCCAGGAGACCTCCGACACGCCGCAGGCCAAACCGGTCGCACAGTCGACCGCGGTGGCAGCACCCGTGCCACCACCCCCGACGGCCGCATCGCCTGCGCCCAGTCCTCCGCCTCCTGCGCAGTTTCCGGCGAAGGCCAGCTATGTCGGCAAGATCCCGACGAAGACGGGCGTGATCACGCTGGAGATCACGGTCAACGGCTCGAAGGCCGTCGCCTACTCCTGCGACGGCAACACCGTCGAGGTGTGGCTGAACGGCCCCGCGAGCAACGGCACCGTGTCACTGGCGAGCAAGGACAAGGCGAGTGGCCTGCAAGGCAAGCTCCAGGGCAACACGATCGTCGGGAAGCTGTGGATCGGTGACAAGACGTGGGACTTCACCACCGCCGCTGCCCAGCCTCCTGCCGGCCTGTACGTCTACGAGAGCAACGGCGTGCGCAACAGCTGGATCATCGAGCCCGGCGGCACGGTCACGGGCGTTCAGCGGCGGTCCGATGGCTCGACGGCGCCCGCTCCCGCACTCGGCACCGACGGCACCGCCGTTCTGGACGGTCAGACGGTGACCGCGACGCGGGTGGGCGGTGACGAATATGTCAGGTGATACGCGCACGAACTCGGCGGGCGGCCTGGCCGCGGTGGGCACGGTGTTGATCGGCGCGGCGGTGGCCGTTGGTCTCGGCGTGTTCGGGAAGGTGCATGATCCGCAGTTCTTCGCGGTCAACGTGGCGGGATTCTCCAGCGGCACCGCGGTCAAGACGTGGACCGCGACGGTGGCGGTCACCCTGGCGCTGTTCCAATTCGGGTCGGCCTTCGCGATGTACGGCCTTCTCCCGCGCGGCAGGGTGCCCTCGTGGGTCAGCAAGGCACACGTCTGGTCCGGCCGGCTTGCCGTCCTGGCGAGCATCCCCGTCGCGGTGCACTGCCTGTACGCGCTCGGCTTCCAGCACACCGACACGCGGGTGCTGTTCCATTCGCTGTTCGGGTGCTTCTTCTACGGCGTGTTCGTGACGAAGATGCTGCTGCTCACGCGCAAGGGAGTGGCCCCGTGGGTGATTCCGATCGCCGGGGGCCTGACATTCTTCAGTTTGGTGTTCATCTGGCTGACATCGGCGCTGTGGTTCTTCGAGACCAGTGGTGTCCATTTCTAGAACCGGTCCGCGGTCCCGCGGTCGGCGGTCCACAATCCATCTACGGCTTCAGCCCCGTACAGCCCAGTCCAGCCCCAATGAGAGAGCAGCCATGAATCTCGACGAGATCAAACAGCCCCGCCGAAACGTCATCGCCGGAGCGGGTCTAGGCCTAGCCGCCACCGCGCTGACCGCCTGCAGCACCTACGGCAAGCAGCCGGCAGCGTCGTCGGCCAGCTCTGCGCCGGCGCCGGCAGCATCCGGTTCACCTGGAGCACCTGCGCCCGCAGCCGCCTTGGCGAAGACCGCCGACGTCCCGGTGGGCTCGGGGGTGATCCTGGACGACATCGTCCTGACGCAGCCGACCGCCGGGGTGTTCAAGGGGTTCTCCAACGTGTGTACCCACGCCGGGTGCAAAGTGTCGAAGGTCGAGGACGGCAACATCGTGTGCCCATGCCATGGAAGCATGTTCAGCCTCGAAGGCGCCGTCGTCCATGGCCCGGCAAAGGATCCGCTGGAGGCGAAAGCCGTTTCCGTACAGGGAGATTCCATCGTCGCGGGCTAGCTTCCCCGGTGATTTCGCCGAAAACGCCTTGGGTGCGGGGGTGGCCGGGTGGGAGAATCGACGGCGATGGCGACACGCTGGCAGGACACCAACGCACCACGGGGCGACGACTACGATGCGCGCTGGCGCTCGCTCGCAGCCACCGGGCAGAACGTGCACGGCGAGGCGGACCTCGTCGAGGCGCTGCTTCGGGAATCGGGTGGCACCCGCGTCCTCGACGCAGGGTGCGGCACCGGCCGGGTGGCGATCGAACTGGCGGGGCGCGGATTCTCCGTCGTCGGCGTTGACGTCGACCCCGGCATGTTGTCGGCGGCCCGCACGAAGCGGCCCGAGATCCCTTGGATTGAAGCAGATCTCACCGTCCTCGCTCAGGTCGTCGGCGCGGAGTTCGACGTGGCACTGCTGGCAGGCAACGTGCTGATCTTCGTTCGACCGGGAACCGAGGGTGACGTGGTGAGCGCCGTCGGCGACCGACTCTCGCCGGGCGGGGTCTTGGTCTCCGGGTTCTCGATACGCCCAGATCGCTTGTCTCTCAGCCGCTATGACGAGCTGACCGAGCAGGCGGGGCTTGAACCCGTGGCCCGGTGGGCCACCTGGAGCCGCGATCCGTTCGCCGGAGGCGACTATGCCGTTTCGGTCCACCGCAGGCCCGCGTCGTGACGCTCCCCACGCCCGATCTGGCGCTGCCCCACCTCGGCGACGTGGTGCCCGCCGTGCTCACGGCGATGGGCGCCGCAGGGTTCGAGAGCCGAATCAGCCTGCCTGCCAACATCTCCGGTGCCTGTGTCCTTCTGATCGATGGCCTTGGCGCGGAGCTCCTCGACGCGCACGCCGATGACGCGCCCGTGCTGGCCGCTCTGCGCGGACAGACGCTGAGCGTCGGCTTCCCGTCCACCACCGCGGCCGGGCTGGCCGCCGTCGGCACCGGCCACCGATCCGGCGAGCACGGCATGGTCGGATACACCTTCCGGCTGCCAGGTACCGGCGTCATGAACGCCCTGAGTTGGCGCCCGCACCCGTGGGGTGAAGACCTTCGCGACACCGTCGAGCCCGAACGGGTGCAGCCCATCCCCACCACGTTCGAGCGGGCCGCGTCGTCGGCGATCGCGGTCAGCGTGATCTCCGACGCGAAGTTCACCGACTCCGGGCTTACCCGGGCAGTGCTGCGCGGCGGTCGTTACGTCGGGGTTCACGCGATCGGAGACCTGGCCGCGTGCGTACGCACGGCCGTCGCCGGCGGCGGGTTCTGCTACGGCTACCATGCCGACCTCGACCTGGTCGGACACCTCTACGGCCCGGGTTCGGAGGCGTGGCGCATGCAGTTGCGACAGGTCGACCGGCTGGTCGAGTCGGTGGTCGAGGGGCTGCCGCCCGGCGGTTTGCTCGCGGTGGTCGCCGACCACGGCATGGTCACGACGGGGCCGTCGGACGCCGTGGACGTCGACGCCGACGCGCTGCTGCTGGACGGGGTGCAGGCGATCGGCGGGGAAGCCCGTGCACGCCACGTCTACGTCGAGGACGGGGCCGACGACGACGTGCTCGCCGCGTGGCGGGCGACGCTGGCAGACCGAGCGTGGGTGGTGTCCCGCGACGAGGCGATCGCCGCGGGATGGTTTGGTGCGCGTGTCAGCGACGATGTCCGGCCCCGTATCGGCGACGTGGTCGCTGCCGCGCGCGGATCGGCGGCGATGGTGCGCAGGACGGCGGAGCCGCTGGAGTCCTCGCTCATCGGGCACCACGGATCGCTCACCACGGCCGAGCAGCGGGTGCCGCTACTGCTCGCGTACGGCTGAGTAGGGCCTCGATCGGAATTTAGGTAGCGCGGCGGGCCCCGGGTTTTGACCCTGGGGGTCAGCGTGTCGAGTTCGTGCTTGGAGCGGACACTGCCCGGTGTGTCGTGGTGTGTCACCGCTAGGTAGGTGCGACCAATCTGCTTGTTGTCGGTGATGGCTGTTACGTTGCGGACGAACGCGAATATCGTGTTTACGTGCGGGTATCACGTGGTGTGGTGCCCGAAGTACCGACGCACGGTGATCGGGGGTCGGATGGAGGTCCGGCTCAAGGAGATCATCGCCGAGGTGATCACCGAGCAGGGGGCGTGGTTGATCGAGATGGAGACCATGGCTGATCACGTGGGTCTGCTGGTGGAGGTGGATCCGCAGTTCGGGATTCACAAGCTGGTGAAGGCCATCAAGGGCCGCTCGTCGCGGGTGCTGCGCGAGGAATTCCCGTGGTTGACGTCCAAGCTGCCCTCGTTGTGGGCGAACTCGTATTTCGCGGCCACGGTTGGCGGTGCGCCGTTGTCGGTGATCAAGCGGTATGTCGAGACGTCGAAGGATCGTTGAGTCATGTTGACGGGGCGCCGGTTTCGGGTCGAGTTCACCGATGAGCAGGCGGTGTTCGCCGATCAGATCGGTGCGGTGTGCCGGTCGGTGTGGAACACCGGTCTGGAGCAGCGCCGCGAGTATCGGCGTCGCGGGGAGTGGATGAATTATCGGCCCCAGGCCAAGGAGCTTGCCGAGGCGAAGGTGGAGCATCCGTGGCTGGCGCAGGTGCCTGGGCATTGTTTGCAGCAGACGTTGATGGACCTGGACAAGGCGTGCCGCGACCACGGGACGTTTCGAGTGCATTGGCGGTCGGGGCGGCGGTGGGCGCCGTCGTTTCGGTTTCCGGAGGGCTCCAAGATGGCTGTCGAACAGCTCAACGCCGGGCATGCCCGGGTGAAGCTACCGAAGCTGGGGTGGGTGAAGTTCCGGCTGACCCGGTCGCTGCACGCGGTCGCGATCCGCTCGGCGACCCTCACGAAAGAGGGGCGGCATTGGTATCTGTCGCTGCTGGTGAACGACGGGATCGAGGCTCCCACTGCCCACGCGCAACCGGATACCGGGGTGGGGGTGGACCGGGGTGTGGTGGCGGCGGTGGCCACCAGTGCCGGGGAACTGCTCGACCGGGCATTCGTCACCGAGGGTGAGCGGGCCCGCGCGCTGAGACTGCAACGCAAGCTGTCGCGGGCGGTGAAGGGTTCGGCCAACCGCGCCAAGACCCGGGCGGCTCTGGCCGAGGTGCGGGCGCGTGAGCGCCGCCGCCGGCAGGACTTCT